>CAYZKY010000034.1:0-42403 GCA_964478815.1 uncultured Verrucomicrobiota bacterium | reverse complement strand
TGGAACCATGCCTATTTGCTCCAATTACTCGGATTTTAGATGCGTTTGCCCTGGATCGCACTCACCTTCGCTTGACCCGTTCCGCGCCTGGGCAGACAATCTTCGCATGATGCCATTTCAATTCCGCCGCGGCCGCCGGGGTTTCACGCTCATCGAGTTGCTCGTCGTCATCGCGATCATCGCGATCCTGGCCGGGATGCTCTTGCCGGCTTTGGCGCGCGCCAAGACCAAGGCGCACAGCATGAAGTGCGTCAACAACCTCAAGCAATTGGGCATGGCCAATTTCATGTACGCCAACGACAACGGCCGCGTCCTCCCCTACAACATCGGGCCCGACCTGTGGATGCGCGGCTTGATGAACAATTACGCCAAGGTCGATCAGGTGCGCCTCTGCCCCGTGGCCCCTTACAGCAAGAAAATGCCGAGCGGATCGGCCACCACCGCGTGGGTATGGGGCTCCGAAATCAACCCGATCACCCGGGAACCCAAATGGATCGGCAGCTATGCGCTGAATGGCTGGATGTACTCCGGCGACTGGCCCGATGCACAGGGTTTATTTCCCTCGGTGAAGAACGCATTTCGCGGGGAAGGGGATCTGACCCAGCCGTCGCGCATTCCGGTGTTTTGCGATGCGATGTGGGTGGATGCCTGGCCGCAGGCCCGGGATGGCCGGGCCGCCAATATTAATCTGGGCGATACCGGGATGAACGCCGGGTTGTCACGCATCGTGGTCGCCCGGCATGGAGTCCGGCTCGGTGGCGTTCCCAAAAACCTGCCCAAGGGTTCGAAATTGCCCGGCCTGCTCAACGTCGTTTTCGTGGATAACCATGTCGAGAGCGTCCCGCTGATGAAGCTTTGGGACCTCTACTGGCACAAGAACTACGTGGCTCCAGACGCCCCGCCGATCTAACCCGGTCGGAGGATGGAGCGACTCTCGACCGCGCTGGCTCGGAGCAGCGCTCGCACGAAGTTCGAAACTGTTGTCCGCTCGCCTTCCGTTCCCGGCGCTGAGGACTTGCACGCCGATGCGGGCACATCGACACGCATCGACACATCGACATACACAAAAATACACACCCACGTACACGTAAATACACATAAATACACACGATTTACACACCCTGTTTTAACGCAACATTCTCTGGTCCAATAGTTTACGCAAAAACTGCCTCTCGAGGGGCTTCTGCCCACCAATTTACCCGCTCAGCCCACCCACCGACGCCGAAGCGAGTCGCTCCAGAAACTGCTCGAAGGTATTGCGTTGCCGTCGGCGGCATCATAAGATCGCGGCGTTATGAGGAGTTCCAAATCGCATCGCAGGTCCTGCTTTTGTCTTGGTCTTGCGCCCTTTTTTCGAACACCCGGACTTGTTTCTGTTCTCCTGGCGTGCCTCGGCCTGCTCTCGCCGACCGTCGCGACGACGGTCACTCCCGGCTTTTTCATCGATAGCGCCCAACGTCTGGGAACTCCAAATAACGGAGCGCTGGATGTCGCTTTGGGGGACCTGAACGGGGATGGCCACCCCGATGCCTGGGTGGCGGGCGGCGGAGGATCGGATCAGGTCTGGCTTAATGACGGCAAAGCCACCTTTCGCGCCAGCGAACAGATCCTCCTCCCGGCGTCGGCTCGCGCCGTCGCCCTCGGCGATCTGGACCAGGATGGGGATCTGGATGCGTTCTCCGCCCTGAGCGACCGCCCCAGCCGCGTTTGGCTCAACGATGGCCGCGCCATTTTCCGCGAGAGCGGCCAGGCCTTCGGTGATCGTCCGGCTTGGGCCGTCGCCCTCGGCGATGTCGACAACGATGGCGACCTGGACGCCTGGCTTGCCACCGCCGATCTGGTCTACCTCAACTTCATCTTTCCCGGAGGCGGCCACCTGTGGCTTAACAATGGCCGCGGCCGCTTCACCAAGAGCGGGCCGGTTCTGGGTCCAGGAGGCGGGCTGAGCGTGTCGTTCGGCGATTTGGACGGCGACCGCGATCTCGATGCCTGGGTCAGTTATCTCGAAGGCCCCAGCCGAATCTGGGTGAACGACGGCGGCGGAAGGTTCGCCGACAGTGGCCAGGCGTTCGGCGTCGGCTTCGGCAATGGCGCGGTGCTGGGCGATCTCGATGGCGATGGCGATCTCGATGTCTGGGAAGCCCGAGGCACTCGCCAGCCAGAGCGCGTGTTGCTCAACGATGGCCGCGGCCGGTTCACGGACAGCGGGCAGCAAGTCAGCGGCGGCGGCCGGAATATCGCGCTCGGCGATCTGGATGGCGACAAGGACCTCGATGCCTGCGTCCTGGATGCCAACGACAACCATCATATCTGGCTGAACGACGGGCAGGCCAAATTCTCGAGCTTCTGTTGCCCAACGCCCGGCGGCGGGCACGACGACATCGCTCTGGCCGATCTGGATGGCGACGGCGACCTGGATGGTTTCCTGGTCTACTCAGGGCGGCCGTCCCAGGTCTGGCTTAACGATGGCCACGCTTCCTTCGTCAATAGCGGTCCCGTACTGGGCAGTTCCTCGACCTTCTCGCTGGCGCTGGCGGATCTCGACGGAGACCAGGACCTCGATGCCTGGGTGTCCAACGTCAACCAGCCCGTCGGCCTGTGGTTCAACAATGGCCAGGGTCTCTTCCAGGCCGGCGCTCAGGTCTTCGGAGATTCGTCGAGTGTGACCGGCGTGGTGGCTTTGGGAGATCTGGATGGCGACCGCGATCAGGATGCCTGGGTGCAGAATCTTGCCGGGCCCTCCCAAATCTGGCTCAACGATGGGCGCGGCCAATTCACTCAATCCACTCCGGAAATCCCCATCCCACCTGGACATCTCGTGGCTCTGGGCGATCTGGATCGCGATGGCGACCTGGACGCACTCGTCGGCAATAACTTCGGCACTGGGACAACAGTCTGGCTCAACGCCGGCACTGCACGGTTCGCGCCCACCGACCAGGAATTTCCGGGAAGTCTTGCTTTTCGCGCCGTCGCTCTGGGCGACCTCGATAGGGATGGCGATCTCGATGCCGTGTTCGCCAGCGACTCTGCCCTGGAGCAGAATCTGGTCTGGCTGAATGATGGTTCGGCCCGCTTCGCCTCCAGCGGCCAAGGCTTTTTGTTGCCTCCGGCTGCCGGGGTTACCCTCACGGATGTCGAAGAGGATGGAGACTTGGACGTCCTATTCACCTTCCCTTACTCCAACTCGCGCGTATCCCTTTGGCTGAATTCAGGCCTGGGGCGATTCGAACTCGGCCCCGAAGGCGAGGCCCCGTTCTTCACCGGTTTCACCCGGATTGGGGATGTGGACAAGGATGGCCGGATGGATATTGTGGAAGTTCAGGTAGGCAGGGTGGGAATCTGGCTCAACTCCAAACCGGATCGGCCAAGATTCAGCCAAACACAGCAGTTGAACACCGGCGGGGCCATCGCCCATGCCCTCCTCGGCGATCTGGATGGGGATGGCGATCTCGATCTCTGGGTCGCCCGGGACGGCCAGCCGCACCAAGTGTGGCTCAATGGCGAGAGCCCCGGCATTCGCTCGATTGCCCATCGCGACGGCCAGATCGAAATCCATTATCGGGGAACCCTTTCCGGCAGCGACCGATTGCCCGGTCCGTTCTTCGACCTGGATACCCTGCGAACCCCACTGGTCATCCCAGCCGGAAAACCCTCCCAGTTCTTCCTGGCGAAATGAAGAATCCGGCGCCGACCTCGCCATCCAGCCGACCATCGGGCAGCGCCCCAAATGCCGCGTGGTGAAAATCCACCCCAACCCCACGGGTTCTTCAGTTCGCCGCAAGCGTTTTCCACCTCCGCTTGCTGCCGGCATCCATGCCAGAGCGCGGTCAGAGTTTCTTTCAGAGGGGTCACCAGCACCACGGACTCATCGAGCGGCTGGCTGGCCACTGGCAGCCTGATTTATTCCAGCAGCGGCATGCGCCGGGACGGTGTGCGCCCGCCTGTGCCCGGATTCCTGGCCGACCCACCGACATATTCTCCTGCGCCGCACGCTTCACGCCCCTGAACGGAGCCTTGTCATGCCGATGGATTCGGAGTATATTTTAGAGATGATTGCCCATCGTGCCACGATCCGATTCGGCCGCTTGTGCGGATGGCTCTGGGCTGGGCTTTTTTTGGCGGGCATTTTCCCGGTGGCGCACGGGGACTCGGCTCCTTCCGCCGGTCTTCCCGCCGTCCAGCGGTACCGGGCTGAAATCGCGCCGCTGCTCGAAAAGTATTGTGCCGATTGCCACGCCGACGGCGCGAAGAAGGGGAATGTCGCCTTCGACGAATTCAAGTCCGACGAAGCGATTCTGGAGAGCGAGGAACTCTGGCATACCGCCTTGCGCTACGTGCGGGCCGGAGTCATGCCGCCCGCCAACAAGAAATCCCGGCCGACCGCCCAAGAGCTGGCGCTCCTCGAAGGCTGGATCAAAAAGGATGTGCTCGAAATCGATCCGGCGAATGTCGACCCGGGCCGGGTCACCGTCCGGCGTCTTAATCGCACCGAGTATCGCAACACGGTGCGTGATCTGACCGGCGTCGATTTCAATACCGACACCGAGTTTCCGCCGGACGACACCGGGCACGGGTTCGATAACATCGGCGATGTTCTGAACATTTCGCCGATGTTGCTCGAAAAATATCTGGTGGCCGCCCGCGGCATCATCTCCGACGCGGTCCCGACGGTTTCGGCGGTCGTGGCGGAGAAAACGATGGCCGGCCGGAGTTTTCGCGAGCCTAACCGCAACAACGGCTTTCTTTCGCTCCCTTACTACGAGGCGGCGACCGTGACAAATCGGTTCGAAGCGCGGGTGGCGGGCACCTACGAGGTGGCTCTCGATCTTCTGCTTCGCGGGAACAGCGGCGAATTCAAGTTCGATTCGAACCGGTGCGAAGTTGCCTTTCTGGTGAACGGCAAGGAATTGATGCGCCAGGAGCATGGTTGGTACGACCGAAAGGAAGTCCGCCTCAAGTTCGAGGAACGATGGAGCCCGGGCGAGCAGACATTCACCCTGGAAGTGCGGCCGTTGACGACTTTCGAAAAGTCCAGCGCCATGGAAGTCCGGCTGAACTCGGTCGCCATCCGCGGTCCCCTTGAAAGGGAAAACTGGATTCGCCCGAAGAATTACGAGCGTTTCTTCACCGGCGTGACCCCGGAGGAACCTGCCGCCCGGCGCGCCTATGCGGCCGGCCTTCTGCGTCAATTTGCCACCCGGGCGTTCCGCCGGCCGCCCGAGGAGGCCATGGTCGAGCGGTTGACCGGCTTGGCGGAAAGCGTCTCGGCTCAACCGGGCAAGACCTTCGAGGCGGGTGTGGCCCACGCCATGATCGCGGTGCTGGCCTCGCCCCGGTTTCTCTTCCGGGAGGAAGCCTCGCTGCCCGAAGCGGGCGGCCCCTATCCATTGATCGACGAGTATTCCCTCGCCTCGCGGTTGTCCTATTTCCTCTGGTCTTCGATGCCGGATGACGCGTTGTTCGAACTCGCCCGGTCCAACCAATTGCGGGCCAAGCTGCCGGAACAGTTCCGGCGGATGCTGGAGGATTCCAGGTCCGGGGCGTTCATGCGGAATTTCGTGGGCCAGTGGCTCCAGACCCGCGATATCGAGGGCATCTCCATCGACGAACGGGCGGTCTTCGCCCGCGAGGACGAACCCGACCCGAAAATCGAAAAGATGCGGGCGCGCTTCCGGGAGTTGCGGAACAAGGATAAGGAAGAGCTGACCGAAGAGGAGAGCAAGGAACTCGACTCGCTCCGGGCCCAGCTTTTCCGCGGGGGACGCCGGCCCCGGGCGGAGTTGAACGGCGATCTCCGCCAGGCCATGCGGCAGGAAACGGAGAGGACTTTCGCCCATATCCTGAAAGAGGATCGCAGCCTGATCGAAATGCTCGATGCCGATTACGCCATCCTGAACGAACGGCTCGCCAAACATTATGGCATACCGGATGTAACAGGTGACGACTTCCGCCTGGTCAAGCTCCCGCCAGACAGCCCTCGCGGCGGCGTGCTCACCCAGGGCACGATCCTGGCCGTGACCTCGAACCCGACGCGCACCTCGCCCGTCAAGCGGGGCTTGTTCGTCCTGGAGAACATTCTCGGCATGCCGCCCGCGCCGCCGCCGCCGGACATTCCGGCGCTCGAAGACGCCGCCCGGCGCTTCAAGGATCGCCAGCCGACCCTGCGCGAGACGCTGGCCCTGCACCGCGAGCAGCCTTTGTGCGCCTCCTGCCACGACCGGATGGACCCTCTCGGGCTGGCGCTGGAGAATTTTAACGCCTTGGGCATGTGGCGCGAAAAGGAGCGCACGGAGGTCGTTGATCCATCGGGCCAACTGATTACCGGCGAGAAATTCGCCACGATTCAGGAGCTGAAGCAGATCCTCGCCGCGGATCGCCCGCTCGACTTTTACCGCTGCCTGACCGAGAAACTCCTGACTTATGCGCTTGGGCGCGGCCTGGAACCTTCCGATCTCGAGACGGTCGACCGTATCGTGGATCGAATTGTTAAAGAAAAGGGCCGGGCTTCGGCCCTGCTGACGGGAATTCTTGAATCGGCGCCCTTCCAGCGGCGTCGAGATGGAGATGCGGCCGAGAAAACCGCGTCCGCGAAACAGTCCACCACCCCCACGGGTCTTAACTGATATGACGAAACTAACGAACATCAGCCGCCGAAACTTTTTGCGAGGCTTGGGCGCTACCGTGGCGCTGCCGGCGTTCGCATCCCTGGCGCCGCGGAGCATGGCCGCTCCCGCCGGGGCCGCGCTGGGCGTAACGTCCACCGGGGCTCCCTTGCGCACGGCCTTCGTCTATTTTCCAAACGGCGCCATTCCATCGGCGTGGTGGCCCAAGGGCGAGGGTGCGGAGTTCGAATTCAATCGCACGCTCGAGCCGCTGGCCCCGCTCAAGAACCGCATCCAGGTCCTGGGCGGTTTGGATCACATCCATGCCACCGCCGGGCCCGACGGAGCCGGGGACCATGCCCGGGCCAACGGCACGTTCCTGACCGGGGTGCGCATGAAAAAGAGCGCGACCGATATCCGGGCCGGCATTTCGATCGATCAGGTCTTCGCCCGGGAGCTCGGCCACCTCACCCGCTTTCCTTCGCTCGAATTGACCTGCGACTCGGTGCGGAAATCCGGCTCGTGCGATTCCGGCTACGGCTGCGCCTATCAGTATAATCTTTCCTGGAGTTCGCCGACCACGCCCATGACGCCCGAGGGGAACCCCCGCCTGGTGTTCGAGCGATTGTTCGGCGCCGGCTCGCCCGGACAGCGTGCCGAGAGCTTGAAGCGCCGCCAGGATGAACAGCGGTCGCTCCTCGATTTCGTCCTTGAGGATGCCCGCCAGATGAAGCGCCGGCTCGACACCACCGACAAGGCGAAGCTCGACCAGTACCTGACCGGCGTGCGGGATATCGAAACCCGGATCGAGCGCGCCGAACGGCTGGGCGCGGCCCCCGATCCGGCCATCGACACCCCGCCCGGCATTCCCAGCGACCATGCGTCGTACGTCCAATTGATGTACGACATGATGATCCTCGCATTCCAGACCGATTCCACCCGCGTGGCCTCGTTCCTCCTGGCGCACGACGGCAGCAACCGGCCGTTTCCGGATATCGGCGTCTCCGAAGGCCACCATGACCTCTCGCATCATCAAGACCGGGCGGAGTGGATTCGGAAGGTTGCGGAGATCGACCGTTGGTACTCGGAGCAATTCGCCCGGTTCCTCGGCAAGCTGGATCAAGTCAAGGACGTGGATGGGAACTCGCTCCTCCACAACTCCATGATCGTCTACGGCGGTGGCAATGCGGACGGCAACCGGCACACCCACTCGAACCTGCCGATCATTCTCGCCGGCTCCGGCGGCGGCTCGCTGGCGACCGGCCGCTACATCAAGCACGGTTCCAAGCCCACGACCAATCTCTTCCTCAGCATGGGCGACCGTCTCGGTTTGACCCGCCTGGAACGCTTCGGCGACTCCACCGGCCGCCTTTCGAACGTTTAGGAAGCGCTTTTGCGCGCGTGCTGCCGGACGTCCGTCCGGCCTCCAACTGCGATTGCAGATCGGTGATCGGCCCCAGTTCCTCGGCGATCAGGGCGGCGGATTTTGGCTGGCGTTTCGTTCAGGGGCTCGCGTTTCCCTCGCCGACGTCGGTGGCGGCGGGGACCTGGACTCCCTTTTCAACTTCGTTGACCTAGCCCCGCGCGCGGCGGCTGGTTCAGGCCCGGGCCGGGAGCACCCGGTCGACCGGGGTGCGGGCGAGGGTCGCGAACCGGGGCAGACCGCCGTCCCAAGCGAGTTTTGTCTCGCCTTCGATAAGCGGCCGGGCGTACTGGACGAACTGTTCGTTGGGGAGGAATCCGTCGGGTGTGATCCAGTCCCGGGGAATGAGATGCACGGCGTTGGCGATGTCGGTCAGATCGTGCAGCTCGGTGGCGCAATGGTACGGATCGTTCGCGGTGCGAACCAGCTTGACCATGAAGCCGCTGCGCCCATCGACGGCCGCCCGGACGGCCGCTTCCCCGCACAGCACCGCCTCTTCGATATCGCGGAGGCTGGCGGCGTGGGCGGCGGAGCGCTGGGCGTAGCCCAGCTTCACGGTGCGGGTCTTGGTGTTGAGTTTGCCGTAAATGATTTCCGCAAGATTGTCGGACGCGCCGGAGAGCAGCGGATGGCCGAAAGCATCGAGCCGGGTGAAATCGGCGCCGATCTCCTTGCCGGAAGCATCCTTCAAGCCTTCGCCGACGACGACGATGCAGCATTTGTGGGCGGCGACGATCTCGCGAACCCTCTCGAGAAACGGCCCTTCCTCGAACGGCACTTCCGGCATCAGGACAATATGCGGCGCGTCGGCCGGGGAACGCTTGCCCAAAATGGTCGAGCCAGCCAGCCAGCCGGCGGTGCGGCCCATCACTTCGATGACACAGCAAGTTCCTTCGTCCGTGGCCATGCCCATGACATCGAGAGCGATCTCCTGCACCGTGGTGGCCACATACTTCGCGGCGGAGCCGAAACCGGGGCAGTGGTCGGTGTGGGGCAGGTCGTTGTCGATCGTCTTGGGAATGCCCATGACGCGCATCTCGAAATTCCGCTGGACGGCCTGTTGATGGATGAGGTTGGAGGTGTCCTGCGAGTCGTTTCCCCCGGCGTAGAGGAAGTAGCGGATGTTATGCGCTTCGAAGAGCGCAAAAAGGCGGTCCATGTCGGCGGCCGCTTGCTCGGGGCGCTTTTTGAAATCGATCTTGTACCGGCAGGTGCCGAGGGCCGCCCCTGGGGTATATTTGAGGGTCTCGATGGCACGGGCCTTCTCCTCGTTCAGATCGATCAGGTCTTCGTTCAGAATGCCCAGGATTCCGTTGAGACCGCCGTAAATCTCCTCGACGCAGCCATGCCGGCCCGCCTCTTGAATCACCCCGGCGAGGCTCGCATTGATCACAGCGGTGGGACCGCCGGACTGAGCCACTAACAGATTACCCAATAGTTCAGCCATACTGTTTTCGTCGTTTTCCGCAGGGACCGACCTCGATCGAATCCTCCTCGACCACCCTTGTTCGTGGGCAAGAACCCGAACAGTGCCAACCGGCGCTCTCTCTGTCAAAGATGATTTCTCGGGAATGAGCGCGAATCCGAGCGGCGGGGATGCGGCACCCCCCCCTCATTTTTGACGGGAGGGCCGGAAGTGTCGGCTTCGACGGACGGTTTAAGGCACCCCCCCCTATTTTTGGGGTGTTGCGGTTCGGGCGGCGGAGGGAGGGGCTGGGAACGGAGCGGGTGGGCACCCGCGAGTCGACATTTTTGGGGTAGCACCCCCCCCCACTTTTTTTGCAGACCCAGGTAGTGTCGATTTGGCTCGACGGTAAGGTTGGAGCGGGAGCGAACGAGAGAGGGACGATTTAGCGCAGTGACTTTTGGGTGTGGCACCCCTTGATCGAGTGAGTGCAGAGCGGTCAGGGGACCTGGACGCAGCGCGGCTGTGGCCGGGAGAGGAACAGGGCCACGGGGAGAGATCGGAAGAGAAGGCTCGAGGGAGATCGAGGCTTTTATTCGGAACGGCTCCAAGTGACCACGAAAACGGATTCGCAGTCATGGTGCAAAGATAGGGCACACCCGGCCAATCCACAAGCTTCAAGTGAACATTTATTATGCATTCTACATTTGACCCGAACTCCGAAATTCGCCGTGCCGATGGCGACGAGCACCTGACGGGCGGCTGGCGGGCCTGCGTCCGGAAGAGGCCGGGCTTAGGTTTTTTGCGCGTCGGCGGAGCCAACTTCCTGGCTCCGCATCATGAAGTCGATGAGCCGCCCCCTGTTTTCGAAAAGCCAGCACGCAGGCGAGATGCGATTTGCCGTGGCTGAAGTCAGGCACCGCGCCCGCCCGGCGCCCTGCCTTAGCGCAGCGGCAGGGCGGGAGAGAGCATTGCCTGATTAGCGGGTGCCCATGCCGACGCTTTGGACCGTTTGGAACAGCTTGCCTTCGGTCTTGATGCTGGGGGCGATGATGATTTCGGTTTCCTGAAATTCGCGCATGTTGCTGGCTCCGACATTGCCCATGCAGGTGGTGATGGCACCCACGAGGTTTTGGGAGCCGTCATCGACCGTGGCGGGACCGAAGAGGATCTGCTTGAGGGAGCCGCTGATGCCGACCTTGATGCGGGTGCCGCGGGGGAGATTGGCGTGGGGCGTGGCCATGCCCCAGTGGAAGCCCTGGCCGGGAGCTTCCTCAGCCCGGGCGAAGGCGCTGCCGACCATGACGGCGTCGGCTCCGCAGGCGAGGGCTTTGCAGACGTCGCCGCCTTTGCTCATGCCGCCATCCGTGATGATCGGCACGTACTTGCCGCTCAGTTTGAAGTAGTAATCGCGCGCGGCGGCGCAGTCGACCGTGGCGGTGACTTGGGGAACGCCCAAGCCCAGCACGCCGCGGCTGGTGCAGGCCGCGCCGGGACCGACGCCGATCAAGACGCCGGCGACGCCGCACTGCATCAATTCCAGGGTCACGCTGTAGGTCACGGCATTGCCGATGATGACCGGGATGCGCATGTCCTGGCAGAATTTCGCCAGCTCGAGGGATTTGTACTGGGTCGAAACGTGCCGGACGGTGGACACCGTGGACTGGACGATGAAGACATCGGCTCCGGCTTCCTGAGCGATGGCGCCGAAGCGTTCGGCCTTTTGGGGAATGGAGCTGACGGCGGCGAGGACCCCGGCCTGCTTAAGCTCCTGAATGCGACGCGAAATAAGGTCTTCCTTGATCGGCTCGGTGTAGAGCTGCTGAATGAGTTCGGTGACGCGATCCTTATCGGCCTTGAGAATCTGCTTAAGGACTTCGCCAGGGTTGGGGTAGCGGGTCTGGATGCCTTCGAGGTTGATCACGCCCAACCCACCCAGCTTGCCCATCTCAATGCAAAAAGGAACGTCGGTGACGCCATCCATGGCGCTGGCGAGGATGGGGATTTTGAGGTTGATCGGCTCGGCGTTTTTGCGGGGGATCAGGAAGGTGGTATCGACCTCCATGGGATTGATCGTGATTTCGCCGGGGACCAAGGCGATCTCGTCGAATCCATAGGTCACACGCGCTTTGCGGTTTCGGCCAATCCACATTCCCATAAGATGCTTTGAACTTTCTCTTGCTGGTTAAAACTTAAACATCCCGTTGGTGGTTCCGCACTGGGGACAGCGCGACCGATCCACATCCGGGTCGTCGGTATAAACGAACGCACATCGTTCGCAACGGAAAATATGATCCTCGCTCGGTTCGGGCTCGAATCGTTTCCTCCGAAATTCGTAGTAGACCCCGACGCAGGAGAGCCCGGCCAAAAGAACGGCCAAATAGCTGAAGATGACCAGGTCGACCGGCATGGGTTCAACGCGCGGGTGCGTTCGTGCCCTCCAAGCTTAGCGTATGCCACTGGATGTGCAATTCGCCCCAAGTCACCGCGGGACCGAACCGGCGCTCGCCCGGCTTGGCACCGAAGCGCAAGCCGCGCGCCAGACCGAGGGCCTCCTGATCGGCGCGGGGGAGGCCGCTGCTCTCGACAAGGCGGCTGGAAACGACCAAGCCCTCGGGGCCGACGCCGATCTCCACGCGGCTGGAGCCGACCAGTTCCGAGTGGCGTTGCGAGGGCGGCTCCAAGCCGGCCAGGAGCGGGAGATCCCGAAGGGGGCCGGTGAGCAACCAGCTCGAGGCGGATGGCGGGGCCGCGCCGAGCAGGCGGACCGGATCCGGCCGCGCCGCCAAGAGACTGGGCACCTGGCGGGGAGCAGCGGAAACCGGAGCGGCCAAGCCGGGCAGGGCAAAGGAGAGCGGGCTCGGCGGCGCGCTGGCTTCGGGAGGTTCGTACCGCATGGGGGGAGGACGCAGCCAGCCCGGGCCGGAGAAGCCGCGCCAATCGGCGGAGGAGAAGAGAAAGGGGCTTTCCGCGTCGAGATACTGGCGGATGGCTTCGGGGGCGGCGGCGGGATCGAACGGCCGAACCGCCGGGACGGCGCGCGGGGCCGGAGGGGCGGGAGCCAACGCGGAGATCCAGAAGATCACGGCGATCTGAAGCACGAAGAAGAGCGCGATGGTCAGCCACCATCGGCGCGGGCTCCAGCGCACCAAGTCCAATTCGATGACAGACATGATCTACGGCGGCGCGGGCGAACCGGCCACAAGGGCCAGCGCTTCCGCGATGTAAGTTTCGCCGGTTTGTTCCCCGAGCGAGGTGCGCGAAATGTACTCGTAACGCTTGAAACTCCCAAAATCCACCGCCGTTAGAATATACCCGAAGGCGTCGTTGGTCAGGCCGAAGAGCAGGTTGTGCCGGCCACGCATGTTGCGCTTGAGGTAGTAGCCGATGTTGGGGAGCGCTTCTCCGGGAATGGTCAGAATCTGGGCGCTGCCGACATTCACCAGATTCAAGACGGTCGTCACCGATCCATCCGGCTGGCTGGGATAGCCGAGCGGCGACAGCTTCATGATTTGCCGCAGCATCGGCGAATCCACGCGGAAACGGACGGTTTTATTCGTGCAAAAAATCGAAGGCGCGGCCTCGAAGGGAGCGGCGGCGGCGATGCGCAGCGCCTCATCCGCCAGCAGTTCGCCGATCCGGACACACTCGGCCCAGGTTTGGACATCCTTGCCGTCCGGGCCGCGCACATCGGCCGTGACCATGCCGCCCTGGGCGCCATTCATGAAGACCGCCGTCCCGCCTCCCTGCGCCTGAATGCGGTCGTAGAGAGGGCCGAGCAGATCGGGGCTGAGCACGCCTTGATCCGACCCAAGCACTTCCGGATGGATCGCGTAGTTCACCAGCGTGGCAATCGGCTGCCCGGCTGCGTCCACCGTCTGCAGCACGCTGCAGCGCGGATCGTATAAGGCAGGGGCGTAGTAATTGTAGGCGATCTTGCCCCTGGCTTCGCCGGTGCCGATCTTTAACCGGCTGGCTTTCAAGTTCGCGGTGGCTTCGTTGATCGCCTCGGCCATCCGGGTGCAGACCATTTCCAGGTAGTTGAGATCGGTCGCGAACTGGCCGTTCTGATCCGGGAATCCGTAGCAGTCCGGCGCGCTGTGCGTATGGGTGGCCCCGATCAGGATGTTTCGGGCTGGAATCCCCGGCACTTTCGCCCGAACGCGATCCCCCAACACCGCTGGAAATCCGAGGAAATCTGAGCCGACAAAGGCGACACGCGTGCCGCCCTCTTCGAGCACCAGCGCGCGGACGGTCAGTTCGCCGAGTTTGTTGGTGGCCGGATGGGAAGGCCCCACGCCGCCCGAGACCGGCAGCAGCGGCGAGGGCGTGACCACGCGCACGGCGACGCCGGAACGGAATTCGGCGCGGACGGGGCCGAGGCCGGCGAGGAGGAGAATGGAAAGGAACGCGAACAGGTTTTTCATGGAGTACTTCGATTAACCCGCGGTGACCCGAGGAGGTTCGGCTTCCAGCAGAATATGTTTAGACTCGTCCGGCAAAACGCGGATTTCGCGTTGGGGGAAGGGGATTTCGATGCCGGCGGCCCGGAAGGAGTCGATGATAGACAGAAGCAGTTCGGATCGGGCCGGACCGAAGTCGCTGGCGGCCACCCAGGGGCGGACGGCGAGATTGATGCTGGAATCGCCGAACGAGGTCACGGCGTAGACCGGGGCAGGATCTTTGAGGACGCGGGAATTCCTGGAGAGGAGGGCGCGCACGGTCTGCTCGACCTTCGCCAGATCGGAGTTGTACCCGACACCGACTTCGAGGCTGAGCTGCCGGATGGTGCCGTAGTTGTGCAGGATTTCGCCGGAGATTTTGCGGTTGGGAATCACCACGATGGATCGATCCGCATGCATCAGCTTGGTCGTAAACAGATCGATTTCATGCACGAGGCCCTCTTCGCCCAGCATCTCGATGTACTGCCCAATTCGAAACGGCTTGGTAAAAATAATGAGCAGGCCGGCGACGAGGTTGGCCAGCACGCCCTGGGTGGCCAGGCCGATGCCGACGCCGATGACACCCATGCCCGCGACGAGGGGCGCGATATCCACGCCGATCTTGGAGACGACGAGCACCAGGGTGATAGCCAGCACGAGCAACTTGGCCAGCCGAACGAAGAGCAACTCGACCGGCGGTTCGAGCTTGAACCGGTGCAAGGTTTTCTGGACGAGCTTGCCCAGCAGATTGGCCACGAAGAAACCGCAGGCGAGGATGACCGCCGCGCCCAGCATCTGGAAGCCGTACTTGACGAGAAATTCGACGATCTGGTCCTTGATGGTCATGGGCTAGGCGCTCCGCCGCAATCCGGACGAAGTGGGATGATTGTACCCACCCGTGCCGCCGTGTCGAGCGGCAGCGGTCACGCGGTGACAGCGGCCAGGGTGCTACCGAGCGACGCCGGCGCAGAGTTCGGAATTCCGCGTTTACGCGGGCTGGGGCCGGAAGACTCTCGGACCGCGTAAACGCGGAACTCCGAACGGGGACAGCAAGTGTCCAGATGCGCCCGTCAGGAGGGAGTTCGGAAAGGACGGCAGGATAGAGCCAAATGGAGGTGTGCGTTGTTTCAAGTTTTTTTCACGTTTCAAGGGTGAAATTTGCGTAAGTCGTTGATAAATGGGGGTCGGTTTTTCAAGTTGCTTGAAACGTTTCAAGTTTGTGTCAAGTTCAGCATGGAGGCGAATGGGGGCGGGGCGGCCGGCAGACCGAGTGAGCGACGAGCTGGCGAAGAGAGGGCGGCCGGCAGACCGAGTAAGTTGGCACAAATAAACAGGGGAACACAGGCACAGCACGGGTTGGTGACGTGCCGGGCGGAGGGCGCGAGAGGCGGGCGTTGGAGTGTTCATGGCAGTTCGTTTACATTTTACGCATGACGACAGGCTCGCATCGGTTTCTTTGTTTGTCAAATCATATGGGTTTGAAATGTAGACTTTTACTCGCAAGTGACGGAAAGTCAAAGAGATATATTTTTGAAGGGGAGGGCTTCCTCCGTTTTTCAACGGCCCCTGCGCATCAAGCATTCACGCGTGTTCAGCTCGTCCAAAGGGCCGGGGCATCGGACGGGGCGGCGGCCGGGGATGGTTTGCACACAGAGGCAGACTATGCGATAGTATCAATTAGTCAGGCGTGGGGGCCCCTTTTTCGAAAATCGGGGTTCGGGCGTCGACAGGCTTCGAAGGAGGGAGCCACGATGTTGGAGATTCGCATCGAAAACCAGTCGGTCAGGATCGGGCCGCATTTTGCGGTTCGGTTCGAACGCACGCTGCGGGTTCCCAACGATGGGCAGCTTTATCCGCTGCCGCCCGGGCTGGGGGCCTTTCCCATTTTCCGCGTGGAGGATCATGCCGCGCGCCTGCCTCCCGAATGGCGCGAGCGCGGCGGGGTGTTCCTTCCGATGTATCAAAGCGAGGCGCTCTGGCTGGCATTTCATGGAGAGCGGTGGCGGCCGAATGCGGTGATGGTGGCGGTGGGCGGGGTGAACGCGATCTCGGGAGAAGTCGACCAGGCGGAGCTTTCGGATGTGCCGCAGAATTACCTGGTGGCTCCGCAGCAGCCGTGGCTGGACGGGATCATCGCGGGCGACGGGTTGGTGCGGCAATTCGTGGCGATGCCGCTGGGCCAAGGCGCGACGATCGAAGCGGCGGTGGCGCATCGCGAAGAGCAAGGCGGGCTGCAAGTGACGGTGTTCGAGCCGAAGCCGGGCCGTTTCCCGGAGACGGCGCCGCCGCGGCAGCGGTTGGGGGATACGGGCCGAGTGGGCGGTCCCGCGCCGATGGGGGCGATGGCATCGATGGGTTTTGGGGCCGGCGGCAAACTGAAGCAAAAAGTTTATACCGACCCGTTCGGGCGGGACACCTGGGACCCCACGCAGCAGGGAAAGCTTTGGATTCATTTGCTGAACAGCGCGCAGTTTCGCGAGGTGACCGGACTGGAGGCTCCCGCGCCGCCCATCGACGCGGGGGTGTACGCGGCGCACGGGCTGCCGTGGTTCGACCTTTACGACGAACGTTTACCCCATGTAGCGCCCGCGCCGGTCCTGGCCGGGGCGCCCAGCCTGGCCGATCCCGCCCCGACGGCGCTCGAGGCCCGAACGCTGCCGGTCAAGACTTTGCGAACAGGAAATCAAACCAAACCGGTTCAACCGAACGTGAGCCCGCGGTAACACCATACAGCGCCGCCGTTCGGGGCGGCGCATTTTGAAAGAACGTTCTATGAGCGAATCGTTGAGAATCTGTGTGGATGTCTACTCGCCCGCGCGGGCGCGGGAGCTGAGGGCACTGGCGGCGGCAAACCTGGCGCCGCGGGGGCTGGGAGCGCCCGGCATCTCGCGAGCCATCGCGCAGATCCGCACCATCTGGCCGAACGGCTCGACGCTGCGGGTGAAGTTCATTGGCGGGAGCGCGGCGGACCGGACAATGGTCGAGCGCGTGGCGAGCGAATGGATGAAGCATGCGAACTTGAAACTTCAGTTCGGCGCGACGGGCGCATCGGAACTCCGGGTGGGGTTCGTGCAAGACGGGCGGTCGTGGTCGTATGTGGGGACGGATAATCTGCAAATACCGGCGCACGCGGCCACGATGAATTTCGGGTGGCCGCTGGAAGAGGGGACGATTCTGCACGAGTTCGGCCATGCGATCGGCTTGAGCCACGAACACCAGAATCCGCAAGGAGGCATTCGCTGGAACGAGCCGGTGGTGCTCCGCGAATTGAGCGGGCCGCCCAACGAATGGGACGAGGATACGATCCGCTCGAACGTCCTCGAGCAGTATGAGCAGGATCAAATTCGAGGCACGACGTTCGACAAGGATTCGATCATGCTCTACGCCTTTCCGGCGCGATGGACCCTGAATAACGTGGGCACGAAGGAGAACAACAAGCTCTCGACGACCGACTGCAGTTTCGTCAAAGCGGCGGACATGTATCCCTTCCCGGACGGCGGGGCTCCCGAGGTGGTGGAGCTGCCGGTGGCCGAGTCGGCGGGGGTGACGGCGGACATTGGGGGGCCGGGCGAAGAGGATTTGTACAAGTTTACCGCCAAGAAGGCGGGCACTTATACGGTCGAGACCGCGGGGGGGACCGATGTGGTGATGCGGCTCTTCGGCCCGGACAACCGGACCAAGTTGATCGGGGAGGATGACGATAGCGGCGCGGGGAGCAATGCGCGGCTGATCGTGAACCTGGCTCCCGGCGAGTACTTCGTGCAGATCCGCCATTACAACCCGAATGCGGCCAGCGGCACGTACCAGATCAAGGTGAGCATGTAGGCGGCGGGCCGAGCCGATCATGATCGAACGCCGCGCCAGGGTGAGGTTCGCCCTGGCGCGGTGGCACGCTCAGAGCGAGTCTGAAAATTCCCGTGGGGCCGGGGTGAGCTGGCGGAGCTTTTCGGAGAGGAAGGTTTGCTCGATCTTTTGACCGGCGAGCTGGATGGCTTTTTCGAGATCGGCGGCGGCAGACGGGTCGTGGAGCTGGGCCTTGAATTCGGCGAGGGCGGCGTGGAGAAGGTAGTAGGATTGGAGCGGGTGGCGGAGCGGCTCCAACGACGCCATGGCCTGGGCGGGACCGTGGACCTGGCAGACGGCCACGGCCCGGTTGAGCGCGATGACCGGCGAGTCGTCCAGCTCCACGAGGCGATCGTAAAGCGAGAGGATGCGCGGCCAATCGGTGGAGGCAAAATCGGGGGCGGCGCAGTGGCAGGCGGAGATGGCCGCCTGCAGGTGATAGACGGTCACTTCCTCGCCGGCGGCGGATTGGGTGAGATGCGCCAGGCCGCGGGCGATGAAGGCGCGGTTCCAGCGCGATCGGTCCTGGTCCTGGAGACGGACCAGGCGGCCTTCGGCATCGGTGCGGGCGGGGAGGCGGGCCGCGCTGAGGAGCATCAAGGCCAGGAGCGCGTGGGTGCGGGGCTGGTGGCCGACCGGTTCGCCGGCCAGCAGGGAGGCGAGGCGGATGGCTTCGGCGCAAAGTTCTTCGCGGATCAGCGTCTCGCCGCCGGACGCTTTGTAGCCTTCGTTGAAGAGGAGATAGAGCGTCTGCAGCACGGCTTCGAGGCGCGGGGCGGCGTCCGGGCCGGAGGGAATCTCGAAGGGCAGCTTGAGTTCATGAATGCGCTGCCGGGCGCGGGTGAGGCGCTTGGCGATGGCCGCCTCGGTCGTGAGGAACGCGCTGGCGATTTCGGCGGGGCTGAAGCCGCAGAGGGTTTTGAGGGCCAGCGCCGTTTGAGATTCGGGAGGAATCTGGGGATGGCAGCAGGCGAACATGAGCCGCAGCCGCCCATCCTTGATCTCGTGGTCGAAGGCCGGGGTATTCTGCGGCTCGGAAACCCAGTTTTCGATGGTGGCCACAATCTGGGGCTGCTTGTCCTGGAAGCGCTTTTCGCGGCGGAGAATATCGAGCGCGAGATTCTTGGCCGTCTGAGTCAGCCAGGCGGCGGGGTTGGCGGGCACGCCGTAGAAGGGCCAGGTTTGCAAGGCGCGGATGAGGGCCTCCTGAACGACGTCCTCCGCCAGTTGCAGGCGATCCAGGCCGAACAGCCCCGTCAGGACGGAGACGAGCTTGCCCGCTTCCTGACGGAAGAGGTGATCCGCCAACCGGGCGATTTCCCCGGTTGGCGCCGTCTGGTCGGGGCTTTCGGGCATGGCGCGGGCGTGTGTCGGCATCAAGCCGGCGCGCAATCGCGCATGCACTCCTGCGCACGCTGGCCGATCTGCTCCGGCGTGAGGTCTTCCAGGTGAGTGGCGATGGACCACTCGTGGCCGAAGGGGTCGGCCAGTTTGCCGTAGCGGTCGCCCCAGAACATATCGGCCAGGGGCATCCGCACCGAGGCTCCGGCAGCGACGGCCTGATTGAAGACGGCATCGGCATCCTCCACATACATGTGGACCGTCACGGGCGTGCCGCCCAGGCTGAGCGGGCCGCGGCAGCCCATTTCGGGAAATTCATCCACGAGCATGAATTCCGAATCGCCGATGCGCATGGCGGCGTGCATGATGGCGCCGTCGGGCATGGGCATGCGGCAGACTTCCACGGCGCCGAAAGCCTTCTTGTAGAATTCCATCGCCTGGGCCGCCCCCTTGATGACCAGATGCGGCGTGAGCGTGTGGCTGCCTTCGGGAATCGGTTTAACTTTGGGTTTCATGATGGTGATCGTTTTGCGCGATTCTCCAGGCGGGTGCTCAAAGCGAGGCGAAGTTCATCTTGAAGTTCGCCCGCTTAAACACGGGGCATTCCTCCAGAATGGGGCGCACCTCGATGGTGATGCCATACTCGAGGCTCGGATTGGTCTGAGCGATCGCGACGGCTTCCGCCTCGCTCGCGACCTGGACAATCAGGTACCCGCCGATCGCCTCCTTCGATTCGGCAAAGGGGCCGTCCGCGACGGTCCGACCGTTCTTCCCCGAGACGGATTTGCCCGAACGGTCCAAAGGTTGACCAGCTTTCACGATACCGCGTTTATAGAGTCCATCGAACCAACCCATGGCCTTGCCGATGGCTTGCTGGAGTTCTTCGGGAGAGAGGCCTTGATCCCAATCCTGCCCCCGGAAGAGCAGGAGATATTCGGGTTTGGCCGCCGATGTTTCGTTCGTTGTCGTATCCATATCGTTTTATCGTAATATTAACGTCCGTTCGATTCTACGACGAACGAGTTTCGGCCGGGAGGACATCGTTCCAATAATATTTCGAGGGAGCCGATGGCGCCGCCGAGCGACCCGGGCGTGGGCTCGACACTCCCCCCGGCGGTCCGTAGTCTGCCGCCACCGAACAATTCATGAAGATCGACCAGATTATTTGCCAGGTATTGCGCGTGCGCTCGGTGGAGCAAAAGACCGCCAGCAGCCAGGATGTGGTGCTGGTGCGGGTGCGCACGAGCGATGGGCTGGAAGGAATTGGCGAAGCGGATGCCTCGCCGGAAGTGGTGAAAGCGATTGTCGACGCGCCGTTCAGCCACAATATCGCGTGCGGTTTGCGGGAAATTCTGGTGGGAGAGAATCCCCTCGAAACCGAGCGCGTGTGGCAGAAGATGTATCGGCGCACGCAATATTTCGGCCGCAGTTCGGTGACCATCGCCGCGATGAGCGCGGTGGACATGGCGCTGTGGGATTTGAAGGGAAAGGCTTTCGGCCAGCCGATTCACCGGCTGCTGGGCGGGAAGCAGCACGCGCGGATCCGGGCGTATGCCTCGATCCTTTTCGGGAAGGATGGCGCTCAGACCGCCGAGATCGCGCGCAAATGGACGAAGGCTGGGTACTCGGCCATCAAGTTCGGCTGGGAGCCGATGGGGCAGAGCGAGGCTTTGGATATCGATCTTGTGCGCGGCGCGCGCGAAGGAGCAGGGAAGGACGCCACCGTGCTAATCGATGCCGGCTGCGTGTGGGACGCCCGCACCGCCCTCAGCCGTGCCCATTCGTTTGCCCCTTTTAATATCGGCTGGCTCGAGGAGCCGCTCCGGCCCAGCGATGTCGAGGGTTATGTCTGGCTCCGTGATCGCTCGCCCGTGCCCATTGCGGCGGGCGAAGCCGAATGCGGCCGCGAATCGTTCCGGCCGCTGATCGACCGGCATGCGCTGGATGTGTATCAGGTCGATCTCAGCCGGTGCGGCTTCAGCGATTCGAACTATATCAAAGAGCGCGTGCAGGAGATCGGCGCTCGGCTCTGCAACCATTGTTACACCAGCCCGGTGACGGTCGCGGCGTGCCTGCACTGGCTCTCGACCTGCCGCGACGCCTTCATCTTCGAAGACTGCGTGGACGATTCGCCGATGCGCCACGAACTGACCGTCGAGAAGGTCGAGGCCGAGAACGGCTGGATGACCGTGCCCGACGGCCCGGGGCTGGGCGTGACCTTGAACGAGGATTTCGTGAAGAAGTATCTTGTCGCCGAATCAGGGCGTTAAGATGAACGGCGGCGCGCAGCCCATTTCGAACTTCGTGCGCGGGCGCATCCTGCTCCTGCTGATGGCCCTCTGTTTCATCAGCCATTTTAACCGCCTGGCCATGCCCGTGGCGGGCACGGAGCGGATCATCCCGGAACTGGGGATCGCCCCCGAGAAGATGGGCCTCGTCTACACCTCCTTCCTCGCATGTTATACGGCGGGCATGATCCTCGGCGGTTGGGGCATCGATCGTTGGGGACCGCGCGCCATGCTGCTGGCGATGGGCGCGGGCACGGCCTTGTTCGGCGCGTTGACGGGCCTCCTCGGCATCGTGATGGGAGCGAACCTGGTGGCTGGGCTCATCGTGGTGCGCGGGTTGATGGGCTTGTTCACCACCCCGCTGCATCCCGCCTGCGCCCGAGCCGTGTCGCAGTGGATGCCCGAACGCTTCGTTTCCTCGGCCAACGGACTGGTCACCTTTGCCGCCGTGCTCGGGATGTCCGCCGCCGCACCCGGCTTCGGTGCGTTGATCGATCGTTACGGATGGCCGTCGGCGTTCCTGGTCTCGGCTCAGGCGTTGTTCGTCGTCACGGTCTTGTGGCACATCTTCGGAAAACGGGAAGCGCCCGGCCGCGCCAGCGCCGCATCGGGCGGATCGACTCCGGCTCTGGCGGCGCCGCTCTGGTCGCGCAGCCTCGTCCTCCTCGCGCTGAGCTACGCCGCAGTGGGGTATTTCCAGTATCTCTTCTTCTATTGGAGCGAATATTATTTCAAGGAAGTGATGCACCTTTCCACCGCGCAGAGCCGTGCGAACACCACCCAGCTCATCCTCGCTCTCGGCTGCGGCATGCCCGTCGGCGGCTGGCTGGCAGATCGGGTCCAGCGGCACCTCCCGGGCCGGCTCGGCTGGGCGCTCACGCCGGGGGTGGCGATGGTCGTGAGTGCCGTGCTGCTTCTGGTCGGAGTCGCCGCGCCGGGGCCGGGCTGGCTGGTCCCGCTGCTCACCGTGGCGATGTTCTGCCTGGGCGCAAGCGAAAGCTCGTTCTGGCAAGCCGCCGTCCTCCTGGGTGGCGCGCGGGGCGGAACGGCCGCCGCCATCATCAACACTGGCGGCAACGGCATCGGCCTGCTCGCGCCGCTGCTCACGCCGTTCATCAGCGCCCGCTTCGGCTGGGAGTGGGGCATCGCCATGGGCGGATTTATCGGGCTCCTGGGCGCGCTCTGCTGGCTGGGCATCGACCCCGCCCCGGCGCGCGCCGCCGGCACAGCCAAAACTGCATGACTCAAAACCAAGGCGGACTATGACCAAGATCGATCTGCACGGAAAAATGGCGGTAGTAACAGGCGCGGCGCGCGGCATTGGCTGCGCCATCGCGGAGCGGCTGCTCGATTCGGGTGCGGCCGTCAGTCTCTGGGATCGGGACGAAGCAGCCTTGGCGGAGGCCAGCGTGCGTTTAGGGAAGAAAGGCCGCACCCATCGCGCGACAGTCGACGTCACGCAGGCCGGCTCCGTGCAGGCCGCGGCTGCGGCCACCCAAGGCGAGTTCGGCCGCATCGATATTCTTGTGAACAACGCGGGCATTGCCGGCGCTTCGAAGCCGACCTGGGAACTCACTCCCTCCGAGTGGCAGCAGGTGCTCCAAATCGATCTCTTCGGCGTGTACCTTTGCTGCCATGCCCTCGTGCCCGGCATGCGCGAGCGGAAATACGGGCGGATCGTCAACATCGCCTCCATCGCGGGCAAGGAGGGGAATCCGAACGCCTCGCACTACAGCGCCGCCAAGGCGGGGGTGATCGCACTGACCAAATCGCTCGGGAAGGAATTGGCCACGTCGGGCGTTCTGGTGAATTGCATCGCGCCCGCCGTCATCGAAACGGAGTTGCTCCAGCAAATGACCCAGGCCCATGTCGATTACATGCGGTCGAAAATCCCGATGAACCGGTTCGGGCGCAAAGAGGAAGCCGCCGCCCTCGTTGCCTGGCTCTGTTCGGACGAATGCTCGTTCAGCACCGGGGCGACCTTCGACCTCTCCGGCGGGCGGGCGACTTATTGACGACACCGCAAGCAGCCGCCGTCGGTTCTCGATTCGGCAAATCAGTCCTGGCCGATGTTGCGGGGTTGCCATCGGGAGCGATCCTTGCCAGAACTTGGGCATGCCAAGAAAGCTCAGTTCGATCGCGCCGGATTGGTGGGATTACACGACGTTGGAGGATGACCTGCTGCGGGATGCCGCGGCGTTGACGGAGCGCGATTTGCTCCAACTCTCGCGGCCGGGGTTTCGGGTGGTCTATTACGAAACGCTGGAGGAGTTCTATCTCGCCGAAGCCCTCGAATACATCCACGCCTGGCGGCAGGCCACCCCGGACAATCCAGCGGGGATTTGCGGGCCGATCGGCCCGACGGAGCAATTGCCGCTCGTCGCGCGGTTGGTGAACGAACTCGGACTGAGCCTGAAGGCGGCGCATTTCTGGGGGATGGACGAGTGGTACGAGAATGGCGCCGCCGTGTCGACGCACCATCCGCTCTCGTTCGAAAAGGCGGATCGGGAACTGTGCTTCGACCGGATCCGGCCGGAGCTGGCGATGCCGGAGGGAAATCTGCATTTTCCGAGAGGCGATTTCCGGGAATATCGCGACGCATGGAGGAACATCCGGTGCGTGGTGATGCAAGGCGGCCAGGGGGAGATCAAGCATTGGGCCTTCAACGACCCGCCGCGGCGCACGGGCGCGCATGAACAACAACCGCCCAGCCCGGCGGAATATCGGAAGCTCACGACCCGCGTCGTCGACCTGCATCCGGTGACGCTGGTGCAAAACGCGCGCACCTCCGGCGGAGGGAACCTGGCCAGCGTGCCGCGGCAGGCCATCTCGGTCGGCCCGGCGGAAACGTGGCAGGCGGAGAAAGTTTCCATCTGGCACGCGGGCAGCCACGACAATCCCTTCGGCCAGCGGCTGACCGCGCTGATGATCTCGAAGCGGGTGCCGGACGCGGCGGTGCCGATGTCCCTGCTGGCGGATCATCCGAATGTGCAATTCAATTATTACCGCAAGGGGATCGGCACCTGCGCGGTGGAGATGCATTGAGCGCCTGCCGCCATTCTCCGACACGCGCTGAGGCCGCTTGCCGAGGGGGCGCGCCGCCGGTAAGGATTCGCCCGGGATGAAGCGCCACCGCAACTATCCGCTGCTGCTGGTCAGCCAGTTTCTGGGGGCCTTTGGCGACAACTGCATTCTCGCGGTGATTCTCGGCCCCGTGATGAAGCGCTTCCAGGCGGGGGACATCACGGGCTCCGAGCAGAGCATCGCCAATATTTATTATACGAGCCTGCTCTTCGTGCCGTATCTGGTTTGCGCGCCGCTGGCCGGGTATTTCAACGACCGCTATCCCAAAACGCATGCGCTGATCATCGGCAATGGGCTGAAGGTGCTCGGCGCGTTTCTGGCGTGGATCAGCCTGGCGCATGAGCAATGGTGGCTGTCCATCGGCTACTTCGTGGTGGGCATCGGCGCCTGCATTTATTCGCCCGCGAAGTACGGCATCCTGCCGGAGATTCTGCCGATGGAGCGGCTGGTCAAGGCCAACGGCACCGTGGAAATGCTGACGCTGATGGCGATCCTATGCGGGAATATCGTGGGGGCGCGGCTGGTCGACACGCTGAGCCTGCCGGTGTGTTACACGATCGTGATCGGCATTTACGCGACTTCGACGGTGCTCAATCTGTTCATGACGCGCACGCCGGAATATCGGGAAACGCGCTTCAAGCCGAGCCTGCAAGAATTTTGCCACACGCTTCTCGATCTGGTGCGCCGCCCGCGCCTGCTGAAGATCCTGATCGGAACGAGCCTGTTCTGGGTCTGTGGCGCGATGATGAAGATGAACTTCCAGCCGTGGGGACAGCAGGTGATGGGCTTCGAGACGATGACCCAGGTGGCACTGCTGGGATTGTGGCTGAGCATCGGCGTGATGGCCGGGAGCATGCTGGCCGGGCAATTGCACAAGGTGGGCGATCTGCACGCCACGCGCCGGTACGGCTTGCTGCTGGCGGTGGCCATCGCGGCGGTGGCTTCGACACACTACTTGCAACAGGCCGGGTTCAGCCACGGCCGGGGCTACTCGATCGCGATGCTCCTGTTCGCCGGATTCGCGGCGGGGCTGTTCCTCATTCCGCTTAACGCGGCGCTGCAGGCGGAAGCGCATCAGGGCAAGCTCGGCAAAACGCTCGCGACGCAGAACCTCCTCGAGAACATCGCCATGCTCGGCGGCAGCACGTTCGCCTGGTTCAACGTCAGCATCGGATTCGATCCGACGCAGCTCTTCCTCGCGCTGGCCGTGCTCGTGGCGCTGGTCGCGGCGAACCTGAGTTTCCCGAAACTCCCGAAAGCGGCCCCCGTCACGGCGCCAGGCTGACGATCCGGAAGTAGCCTTGGATCGAATCGCGTCCGAGCGGCAGACTCTCCGAGACTTCCATGCCCGTGCCGAGGATCGGCGCGCGCACCGGCCGCCACGGCCCGGCGGGAGTGGCAGACGCCTGGAGCTGGTAGCGGAGACCGGCCTTCGCCAGCCAGCTCAATCGCAGCACGCCGTTCTCGAGCGCAAAACCGGAGAAGACCGAAGACAGGTCGAGCGTGCGGGAGCCCGTCAAACCGGCGTCCACATCGAGTTCCCTTTCGCCCGCCCCGAGCACGATGGGCTCGGTGAGGCCGGTGTTGCGATCAGGGTCGCTGTCGCGGGCGTCGTCCGTGCCGGTATCTCGGGCGGTGAAGGCCATTCCGGGCGGGAGGTTGGTGAAGAGCACGCGATAGGTTCCGGGGGCAAGGCCGGTGAAGGCGTAGAGGCCGCCGAGATCGGTCTTCGTGGCCGCAAGGTCGCGCGTATTATCGCCATCCCGAAGCACGACGCGCACGCCCGGCACGCCCAGTTCGCTGGTGGACTGTAGGCCATCCTCATCCAGATCGTGCCACACAAAATCCCCGAGGACAGCACCGCCCCCTGAGGGCCAAGTGGGCGCACTGGTAAAGCCGAAGCCGCCTGTCTCGAAGACGCAGGCGATGGAGAGAAGCGAGAGATTCTGGCCGCGAATCGCGAAAGGCAGGTTCGCGGTGGTGAGCAGGCTGACACCGGCAGGGAGGGTCGCGCGGTCGATCTCGAGCAGGTAATCTTCATCTCCCGAGCCCCAGAACCGAAACATCCCGCCCGGATCGGTGGTGTCGATGGCCATCCGGACATCCGCGGCGTCGAGCTGCCCGTTCTTGTTCGCGTCGCGGTATTGCGTCACCGCGACGTTCTTGAGCGGGAGGTCGAGCCCCGGGGCGGAGGCCAGGCCGTCCGCGTTGAAGTCGAAAAAGACGTAACCCTCGAGCGTAAACAGCCGGAACACGAATGGATCGAGCTGGACGCGCGACGCGGGCACACCGCTGCCATGCAAGGAACCGCCCGAGAGGTCGACCGCATGGCGATCGTTGCCCTGAAAGCAGAACTCGGGAACGCTGGACGGCAGGAGGATCGCCAGATATTTGCCGGTGGCCAGGGATTCGAAGATCGTCTGGCCATTGGCGGCAGTCAGGTGCGTCGCGACGAGAGGGTCGCCCTGCTCCCAAGCCCCGTTTTCATTGGCATCGCGGTAAAGACGTATCTCGGCGTTGTCGACCGGAGCCGCGATGACGCCCAGATGCAGGATCGCGCCGGCCTCGATCGTGCCGCCACGCGCCTGGTACCCGAAGCGGACATCTTCCACCTTTTGGCCGGGAGCGAGCGCCACGACATGCGGATTGACCCCTCCCGTCGGCACCGCGATGGCGGGCCAGCTCAGCGGATCTGAGAACACGAGGTAGGCCGCCGGTTCGAGCGAATCGAAGTCGAATTCGCCGCCCGCATCGGTGGTGCGCGTGGCCATCTGCACATCCTCCTCATCCACCGCGTCTGGCGTGGAGCCGTTATCCCGGTAGAGCCAGAGGCGGATCCCGGCCAGCCCGCGCTCGCCGGCGTCCCGCGTGCCATCGCCATCGATATCCTCCCAGACCAGGCCTTTGATCGAGCCGGGCGGGGGCGGCCCGCCGCCGCTGTCCTCGAACGAGCCGATATCGACCGCCGCGCCGGAAATGCGGCCGCGCCCGCGTTGATCCGTGCCGAGGCGCAGCGCGTAGGAACTATCCCCGGCGTCGCGTGCCCGGCTGATCACGTCGAGCGCGTGCGTCTCTGTGTGGCCGCCGTTATCGGCCAGTTGGAGCAGGCCAGGATCGACGCCGACCAGATCCGTGCCGTCGCGCCCGGTCGAGCCGGAGCCGATGATGTTTCGGCCCCCGGCGAAGGGAGTGAGCGTGTCCAGCTCGGTGCCGCCCGGGTTGACGTGGTTCCCGATGATGATGTTATTCGCCAGGGTATGATTGGTGCCGGTGACCGTGCGAAGCGAAACGGGCACCCCCCCGATGCCGTTGAGGTGGATCGTATTGTTGAGGAGCGTCGCGGTGCGGAGGAAGTCGGAGCTGATGGCCGACCCGGCCTTCGCCCCGAGATTGGCGGAGACGGTGCAGTTTTCCATGCGGAGATTGGAGGAGCCGCCCACGAAGAGACCGCCGCCGCGTTCTTCGCAGAAATTGCCGCTGATGGTGCAGCGCCGCAGCGTGAGCGTCTGGTTCGGCCCGTTCGGCCAGAAACCCAGCCCGCCCCCACCCACGTTGGCGGAGGGCAATTTCGTCCGGGAACTATTCCTGTCGATGGTGGTATCCTCGATGAGAGCCGACATGGTCAGCGCCACTCCCCCACCCCCGAACGCCCCGCCCGGATGATCGACATTCTCCAAAAACTTGCTCCGGTGGATGGTGGCCCGATGCTCGGGCAGCGTACTGGCCAGCAGCACGCCCGCGCCGCCGCCGATGCTTTGATTGCCTCGCACGGTCACGTTCGAGAGCGTGACGCCGGCTTGCGTCACGTAAATGCCGGCGCTCAACGAGGTCGTCGGCGAGCCGTTCGTCTCGATGGTCGTGTTTTCGACGCGCACCAGCGTCTCCGGCTGCGGCGTGCCGGTGGGCAGGACGAAAATGCCCCCGCCGTTATAGCGAATTTGGGTGTCCCGCACCGTGAGCGACTGCAGCGTGCTCACCTGGTTGGCTACCGCGTAGCCCGCGTTGCCGGACAGGCGGCAGTTGACGATCTCGCTCCGCGCGCCGCTCACCACGCCCGCGCCGTTATTGTCGGCAATTTCACAATTCTCGACGATGGTCGTCGCGCCCAGCAGGTGGCTGATCGCCGCCGCCTGCACCGCTTGCCCGGGGTTGTTGCCGTTCAGCACGCAATTCCGCACGATGAGGTCGCCCCTCGGCCCCGTCGTCGCGAAAATCGCCCCGCCGCGCGCCCTGGTCATCCGCAAATCGCGGAACACCACCATGATCGATTGGTTCGCCGGGACCTGCGGCGGCGAAATCCGGAACATCTGCGCCGCGCCCTGCCCATCGATGGTCACATTCCGTCCGAGGATCGCCAGGTTATCTGTAATCTGCAGCACCGACTGCGGTCCCACGATGGTCAGCCGTAGCGTGCCGCCTTCGAGCCCGTCGGCAAAGGTGATCGTGTCCGGGCCTGCTCCGGCCGGGCAGCCATCGAACGGCTGGTCGGTGTTCGCGGCGATCAGGGCCTCCCGACAGGAACAGTCGCCATCCGAGTTCAACTCGTCCTCCAGGGTGTTGACCACAATCACATCCGCGCGGCCCCTCCCGGAAGCGATTGCCAAGACCAGCAGGCAAAACAGGGTCAGGCTCCGCCACCGCGCGCACGGCCTCCCGATTCCGGCCAGTGGAGTTCGCTGAGACAAGAATCTTGTAAGAGGCATGGTATAAGATTGAATGATGATGTTCGATTTTGGCAAGCGCCAAAGACGCGAGACGCAGGGAACGGTCGAGGTTCCGACAATTTTAGATGAAAACGTCGAGTGTCTGAGGCAAACTAGTCCCATGCCAAACGTGATTCTGCGACGAAGCTGGTCTCTGTCCGAGCGGGATGTGACCCCGGAAAGCGTCTACCGGAACCGCCGGGAGTTTCTGAGGGCGATGGGGTTCGCGGGCGCAGGGTTGCTGGCCATGGGGGCCGGGGCGGCGGAACCGGCGGCGGGCGGAGCCGCGCCAAAGGGATATCCGTTCGCGCGGAACTCGCAGTTCAATCCGGATTGGAAGCTGACGGGGGAAAACTACGCCACGACCTACAACAATTTTTACGAGTTCACGACGAGCAAAACGCGGGTGAAGGATCTGGTGGGGCGGTTCGTGACGCAGCCGTGGACGGTGGAGATCGGCGGGCTGGTGGAGAAGCCGATGAAGCTGACGGTGGACGAGATCATGGCGAGCATGCCGTTGGAGGAGCGGATTTACCGCTTCCGATGCGTGGAGGCGTGGGCGATGGTCGTGCCGTGGACCGGCTTTCCCTTGAGCAAGCTGCTGGAAAAGGTGACGCCGAAGGCAGAGGCGAAATTCGTGAAATTCACGACCTTCATGCGGCCGGAGCAGGCGCCGGGCTTTCGACAAATGCCGGGGTATCCGTGGCCTTACACGGAGGGATTGCGGATGGATGAGGCGATGAACCCGCTGACGCTGGTGGCGACGGGGATTTACGGAAAGCCGCTGCCGAAGCAGAACGGCGCGCCGATCCGGATGGTGGTGCCCTGGAAGTACGGATACAAGAGCATCAAATCGATCGAGAAGATCGAGCTCGTGGAGAAGCAGCCCGCGACGTTGTGGGAAACGCTCGCGCCGGAGGAATATCCCTTCGAATCGAATGTGAATCCCAAAGTGCCGCACCCGCGGTGGTCGCAGGCGACGGAACGGATGATCGACACGGGGAACCGGGTGAACACGCAACTTTACAACGGCTACGGCGAATTCGTCGCGAAACTGTATACCCCGGCGTGAGGGCGTGACAAACGGCGGGAATTCGGCGACAAACGATTTATGTCTCACCGCCATGATCGCCGAACGTTTCTCGCCCAAACTTCGTTGGCCGGCGCCGGTCTGGCGCTGACCGGATGGCCATCGATCCGCGCTGAATCGGCCAACGCCAAGCCGGCCAAATTGGGCGGCCCGAAAGCGTGCCCGAACGGCTTTCCCGGATGGCCGATCATCGATGCGACCGAGGAGAAGGCGATCCTGGAAGTCCTGCATAGCAAGCAATGGTACCGCGGCAGCGGGAAGGCGGTGGGGCGATTCGAGGAAGCGTACCGGCAGCTCACCGGGGCGAGCCATTGCGTGGCGACCGCGAGCGGGACGAGCGCGCTCACCACGGCGCTCGGAGCGCTGGACATCGGTCCCGGCGATGAAGTGATCCTTCCTCCGTACACGTTCGTTGCGACGTATAACGCCATCACGCTCAACTACGCGCTGCCGATCTTCGCCGATATCGATCTCGAGAGTTTTCAGATGGATCCGCGGAGTGCCGAAGCACGGATCACGCCGGCGACGAAGGCGCTGCTGCCGGTGCATATCGGGGGTTCGCCGGCGGATCTCGACGGGTTGCTCGCCGCCGCGCAGCGGCATCGATTGCCGGTCATCGAGGATGCGTGCCAGGCCCATCTGGCCGAGTGGCGGGGGCGGAAAGTGGGCACCTGGGGTCTGGGCGGTTGCTTCAGTTTTCAAGCGAGCAAGAATCTGCCTTCCGGCGAGGGCGGGGCGGTGCTGAGCAACGACGCGAGCTTCGCGGAAGCGTGCGTGAATTTCCACGACCAAGGCCGCGCCCGGCGGCTGGCCGGCGCGACGTTCGCCAGCTCCGGAACGCGCGGGTCGAACCTGCGGCTGTGCGAATTTCAGGGAGGAGTGCTTCTGGCCCAGATGACGCGCGTGGTGGAGCAAACGAACCGGCGCACCGAGAACGCGGCCTACCTGACCCAAATGCTGCGTGAAATTCCCGGCATTCATCCGGCGAAGCTGTACGAAGGCGTCACGCGGAGCGCGTACCACTTGTATATGTTTCGCTACGACCGCGCGCACTTTGCCAACCTCGACCGCGCGAAGTTCATGAACGCCCTCGGGGCGGAAGGCATCCCGGCCTCGGGGGGATATGGGAAGATGAATCGCGGCGAGTACGTCCAGGGCCTGGCGCAGAATCGGCATTTCCTGAAGATTTACGGAGAGAAGCGGATGGCGGAGTGGCAGCAACAGAATCTGCTTTGTCCGCAAAACGATCAGGTGTGCGAGCAAGCCGTCTGGTTCATGCAGAATCTGCTGCTCGGCTCGCGGGAAGACATAGAACGCGTGGCGGGTGCCATTCGGAAAATTCAACGCCACGCGGCGGAACTCGCTTAACGGGGTTCCCGTGCCTCTCGCGGGAGGAGACTACTCTTCCTCCACATCGACCGCCGGCTGCCGCACCCGATAGAACTGGCGCGACGCTTCCTCCTCAGGACAATCGTCCCAAACGAAGGTGCCGGTGCCGATCCTGCCCCCGACGACGAACGTCCACTCTTCCAGATTCGACGAGCGCTCCACGAGCAAGGCCGCCCCGCGCGGCGCGGAAACGTGCAACATCGTGCATCCATCCGCCGTGCGCTCGAGCGAACGGATGCGCATCGGCTCGACCTGGTCGATGATGATATCTCCCGCAGTTATATCGTTATCCTCGATGCCAAGCGTGGCCGTGGCGTTCGTGCCCAGCGCGGTCTCCCCAATCGCGGCGGTCAGCCAGATTTGGAAAATCTCGCCGGGATCGAGGATGGAATCATTCAAAATCTGGAGCGTGATCGTCTTGTTGGTCTCGCCCGGACGGAACGTCAGCACACCAGTTTTCGCAAGGTAGTCGCTCGCGGCCGTGGCCGTCAGATTGCTCGTGGCAAAGCGAATGGTGGCGGCCACGGCCAAGCCGCCCGTCCGGCGCACATTCACCGTGGTGACTCCGGCGGCTTCGCCGACGCTCTCCTCGACGCTCTCGAATTCCACGAGACTGTCGTTGTCGAGAATCGTCACCGCCGTGTTCGCATGCAGCCCCGGCCCCGCGCCGACGAGATTCGTGAGCACGGCCTGGAAGAGTTCGTTCCCCTCCACCAGCCGGTCGTTTTGAATAGGCACCGTCAGGCTGCGCCGTGTGATCCCTGCCGGAAAAGTGATCACGCGGTTCGTGGGCAGGGTGTAATCTTCTCCCGAGGTGGTGGATTCGTCCGCGAAGATCAACTCCGCCGAAACCGGCAAATTGGTTCCGCCCGTACGAACGAGCGTCAACGTCACGAAAGGCGTCACTTCCAGCGAATCGATTCGATTGGTGCTCAAGGCGATCGCGGTGTCGTCTTCGAGGATCAGGACCGTGGTCGAATTCGTCAGCACACTGCCTCCCACGGCGTTGCCCAAAGAGACCGCGAACATTTCGTTCGTCTCGAGGTCCGTGTCGTCCAGAATCGGGATCTCGATGGTCAACCGGTTCGTTCCCGGGCCGAACTGGAGCGTGCCGTTCGTCGCTCCGTAATCGAATCCGTTCTTTGCGCCCAAGTCGATTGTCGCGAAGTTCACGGTCGCGCTGAGATTGGTATTCCCAAGCTGCACGATGGTCACGGCCACGTTGGCGCCGTTCTCGTGGACCGCGTAGCGGGCCGCGCCAAAGCCGAGGCCGGTTTCGTTATCGACGATCGTCACCGCCACGGTGTTCGTGCCATCGATCCGCCCGCCGTCGCTCGCACTGGAAATCTGCACCGTGAACGTTTCGGCGTTCTCGACGATGACATCGTCCACCAAGCCCAGCACCAACGTCGCGTTGGTGGCTCCGGGCGGAAAGACGATCAATTGATTCGTCGATTTGTAATCCAGCGCCGTCGCCGTGCCCGCCGCCACGCGAAAGGCCAGCGCGTTCGTGCCGGCCAGCGTTCCCGTCCGGTGGAAGTTTAGCGTAACCTGCCCATCCTCCTCGCTGGCCGTGACCCGATTCGTCGCGATGCTCAGCAGGCAATCGTTATCGGCGATAGTGACGAGCGCCAGCCGGTTGGTGCCCAGGGCTGCCTCGCCGCCCGGAGTGTGGAGGAGGACGCGGAAGTCTTCGTCGTTCTCGATCCCCGTATCGTTGACGATCACCAGCTTGATCGTCTTGGCGGTCTCCCCATCGGCGAACGTGAGCTGCCCGTTCTGCGGTGCGAAATCCAGCGGCGCGATCGCGGTGCCATTCGTGCTCCCCACCCGGACCGTGGCGACGCCGGCGGTGCCTCCGTGGCGCACGATCGTCAATCCCGCGGACCCCACTCCTTCCCAGACACGCAGCGTGTCGGTGACAAACTCGAAAATGCTGTCGTTATCCCGGACGGTGATCGTGCCGGTCTGGACTTCGCTCAGGGCCGCGCCCACGGCATTGGTGAGCGTGACGAAGATGGTCTTGGCGCCATCGGCCACGGTGTCGTTCAACAAGGGGACGGCGAAGGACCGCGCGGCCACGCCGGGGATGAACTCCAGCGTGCCGTTGGTGGAGACATAATCGAGGCCGTTCGTGGCGGTGCCGTCCGTCGTAAAGTAATCCAGGCTGCCGTGGAAATTCGTTCCACCGGTACGCACCACCGTCACCGTCACGAAGGGGGCGTGTTCGGAAGCGGTCAGGCTATTGGTGCGGAACGCGAAGCCGGCGTCGTTTTCCAGAATCTTCGCGACGACGTTGCTATTGGCCAGCAGAATGGCCCCGACGGCATTGGTGAGCGAGATTCGGAATGTCTCGTTGGTCTCGAACAGAATGTCGTCCAGAATCGGCACGGTGACGGTCAGCGTGTTCGTCCCCGGCCCGAAATGAAGGAATCCGTTGGTCGCGGTGAAATCCAACCCGTCTGCCGCCGAATCGGCCCGGGTGCGATACTCGACGGATACGGCCTGATTCGTGTCGCCCGTCTGAACAACGTTCACCACCAGGTTTGTTCCGTCCTCCGCCACGGCAATGATTTTCGTTTCGAAGGCCAGCCCGACTTCGTCATCGGCGATGGCCACATAGGCGGTATTGGTCCCCTGAATGACCGCTCCAGCCGTAGGGCTCGAGATGACCACCGCGAATCGCTCCGCGCCCTCCACCAGCTCATCGTTCACGATCGGAATGGCCAGATCCGCGTTGGTTTGTCCCGGCAGAAAAGTCACTCGGCCGATCCCGCCGACAAAATCCGAGAGGATCGCACTGATGGGAACGACCCGATAAGAAAGCGCGTTGGTCAGGCCCAAGCTGCCCGTGCGCGTCAGGGAGAGCACGGCCTGGCCGGCCGTTTCCAACGCAGTGATCTGATTCGTCGCGAAGGCGATCAGGCAATCGTTATCGATCACGCTGACGGTGCAGGCCGCCGTCGCGCCGAGCGCGGCTTCCGCATCCGGTTCGCTCAAGGTCACGCTGAACTGCTCGGTCGATTCGATCTCCAGATCGTTAATCACGGGGATGGTGATGGTCCGCCTCAACTCGCCGGCCTTGAAATAGAGAACCCCCGTCTTCGGCACGAAGTCCTTGCCGGTCTGGGCGGTGCCCGGGCCGGTGGCATATTCCACGCTGCCCACGCCCGCCACGCCTCCCGAGCGGATAATCGCCAGCGTGAGCGCGACATCGCCTTCGCCGATGGTGGCCGTGGCGGATTCGAACGAAAAGGTGGCGTCGGTGTCTCTGATACTCACCAAAGTTTCGGCGGGGCTGGTCAGGATCGCACCCTCCGCATTGGTTAAAGCGACATGAAAAGTCCGATCGCCGTTCGCGTCCGAGTTGTTGGAAATTGGGATCGGAATGGTGAGCATCCGCACTCCGGGATCGAAGGTCAAAACCCCTTCAGTGCCGGAGTAGTCCGCGCCTTTCGAGGCCGTGCCGTCGCTCGTCAGAAAGTGGCACACCGAAGTGAAATTGATGCCGCCGCTGCGCACCACTTTGATCATCACGACTCCCGCGTTCTCGAGCACGTTCATGCTGTTGGTCGCGAGGGCCAACCCGCTGTCGTCCTCGAGAATGGTGGCCACCAGATTGGTCGGCTTCACCAGGCCCGCGCCGCCGGTGGGGTTGCTCAGAAAGACCCGGAAGGTTTCGTTCGTCTCGAGCTCGGCGTCGTTGACGATGCCGAGCGTGAGCGTCGCGTTGGTCATCCCGGGCGGGAAGACGACGGTCGCATTCGTTCCTTCAAAATCGAGCCCGGCCGCGGCCCCCAGGCCTGCGGTCGCAACCGATACCGTGTTCGTCCGGCTGGTGTTGCCGGTGCGCCGGATTTCGATCAGGATATTCGTGGCATTCTCGGCCACGCTCGCGGTGGCGGATTGGAAGGTGAACCCCGTGTCGTCGTCCGCGATTCGCACCGTCATTTCCCGCTGCGCGCCGAGGACGGCGTTAGTCGGATGCGAAAGCACCAGCCGCATCGTTTCCTCCCCCTCGATGGCCTGGTCATCCATGACCGGCAAGGCAATGGTCTTGAGCGTCTCGCCCGCCTCGAAGCGCAGGCCGCCCACGGCGGCCACGTAGTCCGAGCTGCCGGCGGTCACTCCGGCGGTCGCATAGCGCACGGTGGAACTGCCGGTGGTGTCGCCCCGGCGGATTACCTTCGCGGTTAGCGTGAATCCGGCTTCGACGATGTTCGTTTCGGCCATCTCGAAAGCGATCGAGGTCGCCTCCGCGGAGAAAGCCGCCACGACGGCGGCGGTATTGCGCAAGGTCAGGGCGTTGTCGGCCGCGTTGGCCTGGCCGCTAGCCACACCGGTCGGCACGCCCATAAAACTGACTTCAGGATTGGAGAAGTACGGAATCCTCTCCCCCGGCGCGTAGGCCATGACGGTGCGATAGGAGACCGCATCCACGTCGAAGCGATGGCCGTAGGAGTAGTCGAACGCCCCATTCCCATCGGCGTTGGCCCGGTCATGCTGGCAGCCGAAAAGATGCGCGACTTCGTGCGCGAAGGTTTGGGTGCCGGTCGCGAATTCCCGTTTCACCACGGCAAAGGCCGAGTTCGCCGCGTTCGGCGAAGGGTTCGACATCAGGTAGGCCAGCCCGGCAAAATTTTGCATCGTCTCCGTGAGCAACAGCACCAGGTCGGCACCGTAAGCCGCGCGGACATTGTGGATGGCGTCCATGAATCCTTCCGTCCGGCCCTGCAGCCGTCCGAGGTCTGTCTCCGGGTTGCCGGTCTCGGAGTAGGTGGTTTCCTCGGTCCGCACCAATTCCAGATCGATCGCCACGCCGCTGTTCTCGAAGGCCTGATTGGCCTCCGCCACCGCGGCCGCGATGGTCGCTTCGATCGCGCCGACGCTCCCGGCGGCCACCCGGGCAGCCCGGGTGTAAACGACCAGCAGATCGACGTTCACTCGCTCGTCCCCGCTCATCGCCGGAAGTTCGCCGGCAACCGCCGCCGCACGCAAACCAGGCATCCGCTTCGCGCCGCACGGCGGAACCGACCGCGGATCGAATTCAACGATGCGATACATATCGTCCCCCGCATGCTCGATGCGCGCGGGCTTTTGCCCCGGCAGGAAGACCGAGCCGGCCATGACCCCTTGATGGAACGCCAGGATGACCGAGCTTTCAGGCGATCCGATCACTTTCCCGAACAGGACGGACCGGCCGCCGACGGCATGGGCCACCTTGGCGATGCGCACCGGCAAGGAACGATCCGGAAACAGATTGAGCTGAAAGTCTCCTGCGGCGGCGGCGCGGAGCGTGGAAGGATCCGCCCGCCGGTCGGCGAGGGCTGCTGCATCCATGCTGAGCCGGGCCAGCCGCACTCGTTCGCCAACCTCGGTTGGCGTCACCGGCGCGACAATCGCACCTGGTGTCTGCGCGGTGTCGATAGGCTCGAAGAGATTCTGGGCCGGCGTGGGGGAAATCGAAGAAATCAGCCACAGGAGCACGCAGCACCAAGCCTGCACAAGGCTCCCGGCGCGGGCGGGCCACGCGGGCCACAGCCGCGCCGCCGCAATCCTGTGATCGTTCTCCATGGTCGGACTTCGGGGCAAACCTCCTCACCCACCCCGGTCCGTGACCGGTTATCGGCAAGCGCACGCCGGTGCTTTAGCCTCAAACGAAATCGAACGAGTTCCGGAGCCGACTGGGCGTTCCCAAGCCACCCGAACCGACAGCGCGGCTCGACACGGGTTTGGTCCTACGATAGTGGTCCAGCCATGAAAACCGCCGTGGCGGCCCGCCGGCCTGGCTCCCGGCGAAGCTGGATGCGCCGAGGAAAAGCCTGACCGGTGTTGTTTCCCATTCAACACGTTGAAGCCTGTGACCGGGTTGTCGTCACGGGACTCGGCATTGCGACCGCGCACGGAACAGGCTGGCGCACCAATGCCGAAGGGTTTCGAGCCGGGAGCCCCTGCTTCGGGCCGGTCACGCTTTTCGACGCGAGCCGCCAGCGTGTAAAGACCGCGGCGCAGGTCGATCTCCCCGCATCCATTCCTGTCGGACAGCTTTCGGCACGAAAGTCCCGCCGGTTGGATCGCGCCGGGCGGTTGCTCCTGCTGGCCGCGGCGGAGGCTCTGGCTCAGGCAGCGTGGCCACCCGGGCTCGACACGGCATTGGTGCTCGGCACCACCAGCGGAGGCATGGCGCGCGGAGAAGAGTTCCTTCGCTGCGCCTCGGCCTGCCCGCCTCAGCGCCGAGGCCAGGCCGAACGCGTGACCCATTACGTCGCTCAGCGCCAGGGGATGGCGCTGGCGGAGGCTTATGGCCTGCGCGGACCGATGACGATCATCGCCAACGCGTGCGCGGCCGGCGCGAACGCGGTCGGCCACGGTTTCGATTTAATCCGTGCCGGACGGGCGACGCGCGCCTTGTGCGGAGGGTACGACGCGCTCAGCCACCTGGTCTTTGCGGGCTTCGATTCGTTGCAGGCCCTCTCGCCCACGACCTGCCGCCCCTTCGACGCACGACGGGATGGCCTCGCACTTGGCGAAGGCGCCGCTCTGCTGGCGCTCGAACCGATGGAGCGGGCGCACGCGCGCGGCGCGACGATTCTTGGCGAAATCGCCGGATACGGGACCGCGACGGATGCGCATCACTTGACCCAGCCACACCCGCAGGGCGAGGCCGCGTTCACCACGATGCGCGCGGCTTGCGCGGCCGCCGGGATCGAGCCCGCGCAGGTCGGATATCTGAATGCGCACGGGACCGGTACCGTGCTCAATGACTCTGCGGAGATGGCCGCGATCCAACGCTGGGCCGGCCCCTCCGCCGCAACGCTCCACGTCAGCTCGACCAAGGCTTCCATCGGCCATCTCCTGGGGGCGGCGGGCGCCGTGGAAAGCGCCGTCTGCCTGATGTCCCTGCGCGAAGGGTGGCTGCCGCCGAACCTGGCCAGCGACCAGCCCGATCCCGCAGTGGGATTCCGGCTGATCTCCCAGCCGATGACGGCGGCCGCATTAGGCCGCCCGTACGAGTTTGCGCTGTCGAACTCTTTCGGGTTCGGCGGAGCGAATGCGTCGCTCCTGTTTCGCCGATGGCCATGAAGACCATCGGCATCGCAGGATGGGGGGCGGTGTCCCCGGCCGGCTGGGGCATGCCCGCCTTTCGGACCGCATTGGCGGCCGGATCGCCGATCCCAGCGGTTCCGCTGAAGCGCCCCGATGGCCAGCCGCATGGGCACGCCCTTCGAGTTCCCTCGCCCTCCCCGCGTCCCATCTGCCTGGCTCATCCCCGGTTGCGCCGCTCCGGGGCCATCACTCAATTTGCCGTGGCGGCCGCGGTGGAAGCCTTGGGGCCGAATCCCGGACCGCTGGACCGGCTCGGGATCATCGCCGCTGTTTTCTCCGGTTCCATCACTTATACCCGCCGGTTTTACGAGGAAGTCCTGAAAGAGCCGGCCACGGCGAGCCCTTTGCTCTTTCCCGAAACGGTGTTCAATGCTCCGGCCAGCCACCTCGCTGCCGTGCTCGGCGCCACCTCGGTTAACTACACGTTGATCGGCGATACCGGCACTTTTCTGATCGGCCTGGCTCTCGCCGCGCAGTGGATGGCCCTGGGCCGGGTGGATCGTTGCCTCGTGGTCGGCGCGGAAGAAGTGGACTGGGTGGCCGCCGAGGCGATGCGAATGTTCGACAAGGGCCGGCGATTGAGCGAGGGCGCAGGGGCGCTCCTACTGGAACCGGGAGACCACTCTCCCGTCGCGCTTACAGCCATCAGCGATGAATGGTCCTGCGCGGCATCAGGAAAACCTCGAGCCCTCGCGGCCATGCGCGCTCAACTTTCGCCGCTCGATCCGGCTGCGCTGCTTTGCACGAGTGTGGCCAGTGGCGGACGCCTGGATCGGGCCGAGAATGCCCTGTGGAAAGATTGGACGGGGCCCCGCCTGTCGCCCAAGACGGTCCTCGGCGAGGGACTCATGGCCTCCGCGGCCTGGCAATGCGTGGCAGCGGTGGATGCCGTGGCGCGCGGCGCCGCCCCCTCGGCCGTAGTCAGCGCGGCCGGTCTTCACCAACACGCGCTCGGCGCGCGGTTTGATCGCAGCGCGGTCTCCGGCTGAATTCCGAACCGGCCACGGCGCGGCTAAATATCGAGATTGCGGACGTTGAGCGCGTTGTCTTCGATGAACTGGCGGCGCGGCTCGACTTCGTCCCCCATCAGTTTGGTGAACATTTCTTCGGCCTCGACCGCGTCGGTCAGATCGATCCGCAATAACTTGCGGCGCTCTGGATTCATCGTGGTCTCGAAGAGTTCCTTGGCGTTCATTTCGCCCAGCCCCTTGAACCGTTTGATCTGAATGCCTTTTCGCCCGGCCTCGATGACGCTCGTCAGAATCTCCGCGATCGAGAAGAGCGGCTTCACGATGGCCTTCTCTCCTTCGCCCTCGATCAATTCGAAGAGCGGCTTGTCCTGCGCGGAATAATGTTCGATGGCGAGGCCTTTCTTCTCGATGCGCTGCAGCAGCTCGGCCACCGCCTTGCTCTCGAAAAGTTCCTCGTGCCGCGCGCGGCGGATCACGGCCCCTTTCTTCTCTTTTTCCTTTTCGCCCGCGCCGTTTTCGGCAGTTTCGGCCGCGCCGAAAATCTTGAGATCGGCGTTCTGCTCGCTGAATTTCCGCAGCTCCTCCTCCGTGCGGAAATAATGGACCGTCTCGTTGTTCCCTTCGCGCACCTTGACCAGATGGGTCGGCAAATCGTGCGTTTTCGGATCGCGATGCTCGAGATAATCCTCGAAGTCGCCGCCCTTGCGGCGGAGCGCCCTCGCGAATTTATCGAGGGAAGTCAGCAATTCGAGCAGCTCCGCCAGTTGCTTCTGCGTGAACTCTTTCTGATCCGCGATGTTACGCAGCCGAACATCCTCGCTGCCCAATTGAATGAGGATCTTGTTTAGCTGCAGATCGTCCTCGACGTACTCGACCCGCTTGCGGCGCGTGACCTGATAGAGCGGCGGCTGGGCAATGTAGACGAAGCCCTGCCGCACGAGCTGCGGCATTTGGCGATAGAAGAACGTGAGCAGGAGCGTGCGGATGTGCGAGCCGTCCACATCGGCGTCGGTCATGATGATGATCTTGTGGTAACGCAGCTTCTCGAGATCGAACGCGCCCTCGCCGTCCCCCTCGCCGATGCCCGTGCCGACGGCGGTGATCATCGTGCGGATTTCGTTATTCTGCAGCACCTTGTCCAGCCGCGCCTTCTCCACATTGATGAGCTTGCCGCGGATGGGGAGGATCGCCTGAAACTTACGATCCCGCCCTTGCTTCGCGGAGCCGCCGGCCGAGTCGCCCTCGACGATGTACAACTCGGTGTTCGCCGGATCGCGATCGGAACAATCCGCCAGCTTGCCGGGCAGCCCACCGCCGGTGAGCGCGCTTTTGCGGACGGTTTCGCGCGCTTTGCGAGCCGCTTCGCGCGCCCGCGCCGCCATCAGCGCCTTGTCCACCACTTTCTTGGCGACGGACGGGTTAGCGTCGAAATGCGTCATCAACCCGTCGTACACGATCGAGCTCACGATGCCGTCGATCTCCGTGTTCACGAGCTTCACCTTCGTTTGCGATTCGAAGCGCGGGTTCGGCAGCTTCACGCTGACCACGCAGACCAGCCCCTCGCGCACGTCGTCTCCCGAAATGGAGGGGTCCTTTTCCTTCAGCAGATTATTGGCCTTGGAATATTGGTTGATCGCCCGCGTCAACGCCGAGCGGAAGCCGGTCATGTGCGTGCCGCCGTCGGGATTCGGAATCGAATTGGCGAAGCAAAGAATCTGGTCGTTGTAGCTGTCGTTGTACTGCAGCACGCAATCGACGAACACGTCCTCGTCCTTGTTCTCGATTTTCACGGCCCGCTTGCCCGCCAGCACGATGGCTTTCGGATGGAGCACCTGCTTGTTCTTGCCGAGCTGCTTCACGAACTCCTCGATGCCGTCCTTGTAAACGAACCGCTCCTCCCGCTCGTTTCGCTCGTCCTTGAGCAGAATTTCGACCCCGGGATTCAAAAAGGCGAGCTCCCGCAGCCGGTTCGCCAGAATCTCGAACTTGAACTCGACCGTGAGGGTGAAAATCGTGGCGTCCGGCTTGAAAGTGATCTTGGTGCCGGTGTCCTTGCTCTTGCCGACCACATCGAGCTTTTTCGTGGTCTTGCCCCGCTCGAACTCCATCGAGTAGACCATGCCGTCGCGGTAGACCTCGACCTTGAACCAATCCGAGAGCGCGTTCACGCACTTGGCGCCTACGCCGTGCAAGCCGCCGGAATACTTGTACGCGCCCTGGCCGAACTTGCCTCCGGCGTGCAAATTGGTGAGCACTAGCTCGACGGCCGGCATCTTGAATTTCGGATGCATGTCGACCGGAATGCCGCGCCCGTCGTCCCGGATCGAGACCGAGCCGTCGACATGGACGGTTACCTCGATCTGCTGACAATGCCCCGCCAAGTGCTCATCGATAGAATTGTCGAGCACTTCGAACACGCAGTGGTGCAAGCCGCGCTCGTCCGGATCGCCGATGTACATGCCGGGGCGTTTCCGGACGGCCTCGAGGCCCTCCAGTTTGTCGATTTTCGAAGCGTCGTACTTGTCGGTTCCGTCGGACATAGTGGTTCGTGCAGCGCCAGGCGAATCAGCGGAAATGCTCCTCCCAACGCAACCCAGATGCTAACAGGAATTCGCGCTCAAACCAAGGATTTCCACGCCTGGGTTTGAGCGGGGTGTGGTGCGGAACGGGGTGGGACCCTTTCTGGCGGTTCGGGCCTGGGGTGGGTGTGCAAAT
>CAYZKY010000033.1:0-43300 GCA_964478815.1 uncultured Verrucomicrobiota bacterium | reverse complement strand
CACCTGTTGTTCGGAATCGATCCGGGCGACCGCGAGTTGGGGTTCGCGATCATGGGGTAAAAATACCGCCGGGGCGGCTGATGCGCAAGGAGGAGGCCTTGTTTTTTGGCCAATCCATTGGGAAGGAGGCCACACGACCGTCTGAAATCATCGCACCCCTGGAATGGCCCATGAGTTGCGAGGAGATTTCGGCGCGAGTAGCTTGGAGTCCGTGAGCGCCCGAACTTCAACATCCGCCGCCCGTGCCGAACGTTGGGCGCGCCGGCTCGCCACCCGCGTGGAGCAGGTCCTCGCCGCCCATCCCGAGGCCGATCCCGACAACGTCCGCCACACGCTCATCCTCCTGGAATTGCCGCCCCTCGAACGCTGGCAAAGGAGCCTCATCCGTGGCCGCGCCCCTGCCCTTCGCCCAAAGTGAAATCGCCCTGCTCACCGCGCTCTTGCGCGCGAAGGTGAGATTCATGGTCGTGGGTCTGTCGGCGGCCACATCGCCCGTCCTCCCTCTCAACCGACGCTCGCCACCCCCGGTGTCCCTTCCTCCACCCTGAGTTTTAGGGTGCCAAAGTATCCCGCAATTCGTTGATATCCATATACTTGCATCAGATCAGTTACGCTTCGCGCCTCTCCCGTCACTCGACTCGGCACATTTGCATTTCCGCGACTTGCGAATTCGCAGGCTTGCTTCCTTCCCCGCCCAATTTGAGGGATTGGCGGCGAACTGCCCCATTTTTACCCTGAAACGTGCGGTTGCCGTCATCGGAAATCCTTCGCATGATGTCCAGCGGCTACTCGAACAGCGCTGGCACATCGGTTGCTATGTCCGAACGGACAGCTCAACCGGCTGGGATAACGTACGACTTGCAAGACCGGCCGCAACTTTGTCCTGCGGATCGAGGGTCGCGGCTGGGTGGCCGCGAACGGGTTGGAACAGGATAATGGGAAACTGTTGGCCGGATACGGAAGTCGACCAAGGAAAACCAACTAATGAAAATAAGAAGCACAGGGATGTGGATGGTATGGTGCGCGGCATTATTCTTCAGCATGGGCACCCCGAGGGCCCAAAGTGGTGACAACCAACAAGAAGCTATCGGTCTGGGAGTTCTGGACCGGGAACTGGTCTCAGCCGCCGGGTCTGTCGGTGCGGCGCGGCCCGAAATCTGGTATAAATTTGAAATCCTGCAACAAACCCGCGAAGTGGTGGTGGGCTTGTCCGGCGGCATCGGCGAGCTGGGCCTCTTTCTCGGCCGCGATGCCGACAACAATGGGGTGCTCGAGCAGTTGGGATACGTGTCTCGTCTTTCGGCTGCCTCCGGGGTCTTCAGCAAACTGTGGCTCGACCCAGGCATCTACCACGTCCGGGTCGAAATGTACAATTCGACGGCATATGAACTACGCCTCACTTCCACTGCCAAAGCTACGCGGGGCGAAACGGACAATAGTCACATTCTCGCGGTCGATTTGGGCGAGGCTCGAGAGCCCTTGACCTACGGCGATTGGGTTGGCATCTCCGATCCAGAGGATTGGTATAAGTTCGAAATCAAAAGCGGAACGCGCGAAGTGGTCGTGGGGTTGTCCGGCGGCGTTGGCGAGTTGGGCGTTTTTCTCGGTCGCGACGCCGACAATAATGGGGTGCTCGAGCAGTTGGGATACAACTCGCGGCTGTCGGCCGACTCCGGGGCTTTCCCTAAACTGTGGCTCGACCCGGGCATCTACTACGTCCGGGTCGAAACCTACAATTGGACCGAGTACGTGTTGAGAGTAACCTCCACCCCCAAGGATACGCGCGGCGAGACGGACAATAGTCACACCCTCGCGGTCGATTTGGGCGAGGCCCGAGAGCCCTTGACCTACGGTGATTGGGTCGGAATCAGCGATCCGGACGATTGGTATAAGTTCGAGATTAAGCCCGGAACGCGTGAAGTGGTCGTGGGGTTGTCCGGCGGCATTGGCGAGTTGGGCGTTTTTCTCGGCCGCGATGCCAACAACGATGGCGTGCTCGAGCAGTTGGGATACAACTCGCGGCTGTCGGCGGACTCCGGGGCTTTCCCTAAACTGTGGCTCGACCCGGGCATCTACTACGTCCGAGTCGAAACCTACAATTGGACCGAGTATATGTTGAGAGTAACCTCCACCCCCAAGGATACGCGCGGCGAGACGGACAATAGTCACACCCTCGCCGTGGCTTTGGGCGCGGTCCGCGCTCCATTGGCCTACGACGATTGGGTGGGCATCTCCGATCCCATTGATTGGTATCGATTCGAAGTAGCGGGGTCATCTCGCGAGGTGGTTGTTGGTCTGTCCGGCGGCATCGGCGAACTCGGCCTTTATCTGGGTCGCGATGCCAACAACGACGGCGTGGTCGAACAATTGGTTGGGGCGTCACGCGTGTCGGCGGTGTCCGGAGCCCTCGCCAAGCAACTCCTGCCCCAAGGCACCTACTACGTCGTAGTGAATGACTACAACTGGAGCGAATATACGCTGAATATTAACCAGACCCTTCCTCCGAACACCAAGCCATTCATTGATGTCCAACCCGCGAGCCAGACAGTCACGGAAGGCCGGTCGGTCTCGTTGCGGGTCCTCGCCGAAGGCAGCGGCACGTTGAGTTACCAATGGTTCCGCGATGGCCAGCCTCTTGATGGGCAAACTGCGTCGGAACTCCTGTTTCCAAGCATTCCTCTCACTGCTCAAGGGAACTACACCGTCAAGATCACCAACGCGCATGGCGAAGTCACGAGTGCCGTCGCCGAGCTGATCGTTAACCCCGCTGGATTCGAACTCAATATCGATCCGGCCGTCATCCTCTCCTGGCCAGCCTCGGCTGGCGAAGTGATCCTGGAAGGCTCCGACGCTCCGGCGGTGGCTAATTCCTGGAAAACCATCCCCTACGAGGCCATCACCGTGGGCGACCGGAAGGAAGTCGCCGCTCGCACCCTTGGCGGCATGAAAGCCTATCGCCTCCGTAAACCCTAGCCCACCCCGCCCCGAAGGCTCTCAAAGCAGTCACCAACCAAGCAGGCTTCCGCACTCGGAAGCCTGTTTTTTCATTTCCGCTCCCTCGCCCCATCCGATGGGGAAGGGCAGGGTGAGGGGCTTTCGTCCATTCCACCAGCGACCCCCGGAATCCCTACCACCACCCGGCCCAGCCCTGCCCCCCAACGAGATTGCCGACCCACGGTCATACACAAAAATACACGCTGCCGTACACGAAAATACACAAGATTTACACACCTGAAACCAGCCCAATTTAATCCATAAGTAATTCACCATAAACAACTTAGGTTTAATCATCGCTCGAAAAACGGCCTCCCAGGACATACACAGCCCCAGTTCCCGGCTTGCCTTTGCCCTCGTCGCGCCTCGTTCGGTCGGCACTTGCTCCCGCGCCCGATTCGCGGTTTCCTCTTCGGCAGTCGCATGAAGCCCGCCGTCTCATCCCACGTTCTCGTCGCCGGCCTCGTTCTCCTCGTATTCGCGAGCGCCTGCCAGAGCCCCGCGCCCAAGCCCGGCCCCGCCGCCGCTCCTCCCGCCGCCTCCCCGGAAGCGGCCGACATCCAGGTGTCGTTCCCGGCCACGACGCGCGCGCAGCCGGTCGATGGCCGTGTCGTTCTGCTTTTGGCGAAACGCGAAACCGCCGATGCGCGGCAGTCCGACTGGAAGAGCCTCACCCCGGCTTACGCCCTGCTGGCCACCAACCTTGCCCCCGGCGAGACCATCGCCTTTTCCCCGCCCAGGTTTCGCGACCCGGCCGCGTTCTGCTTTCCCAGCTCCCTGAATGCGCTCCCGGCGGGCCGATATTACGCCCAGGCGGTGATCGACCCGGACGATCGCGGCGGCCATTTCGCCTCCGCGCCCGGCACCCTCTTCAGCAAGACCGTCCCGGTCGACCTGGAGTCCGGTCGTGTCCGCGGCGGACTGCACCTGATTGCCGATCAGGTGGTGCCCCCGGACGAAACGCCCGCCGACACCGAATGGGTCAAGTTCGTCGAGGTGCGCAGCGAACGGCTCAGCGCCTTCCACGGCCGGGATATGTCGCTCCGGGCGGCCGCGATCCTGCCCGCCGGTTATGCCGAGAATCCGGACCGCGAGTATCCGGCGGTCTACCTCGTGCCGGGTTTCGGCGGACGCCATTTCGGCGCGCGTGGTTTTGTCGAGAGCGGCCCCGGCCAGCGCTGGCGCTCCGGCGAGTGGCCGTACCGGGCTTTTCTCATTTATCTCGATCCGCAGGTTCCCCTCGGTCACTCCGTCTTCGCCAACTCCGATAACAACGGCCCGGTGGGCGAGGCTCTGGTACAGGAATTGATCCCGGAGATCGAGCGCCGTTTCCGGCTGGCGGCCCGGCCGGAAGGACGGGTGGTGACCGGGCATTCCTCGGGCGGCTGGTCTTCCCTCTGGCTGCAGGTGGCCTATCCTGAGGTCTTCGGCGGGGTCTGGAGCACCGCTCCCGATCCGATCGATTTTCGCGCTTTCCAGACCGTCAACATTTACGAGGACACCAACGGCCACTGGACCAAGGAGGGCTACCCGCGCGGTCTGGCCCGCGATCAACAGAAGATTCTCTTCACCTTCCCCGAACTCAATCAGTGGGAATACACCACCGGTCCGGGCTTCCAGCTCGAATCGTTCAATGCCGTCTTCAGCCCGAAGGGTGCGGATGGCCGGCCGAGGCCGATCATGGACCGGCTCACCGGCGAGATCGATAAGGAGGTGGCCCAAGCGTGGAGGAGGTATGACATTCGCCTCCTGTTGGAGGAGAACTGGGCTTCACTCGCGCCGCGCCTCAAGGGAAAAATCCACGTCCTCTGCGGCGCCTGGGATACCTTTTACCTGAATCCAGCCGTGGAACTGCTGCGGGATTTCCTCGCGAAGACCGACCTGGGCGGCTATGTCCGCCTCGTGCCCGGCGATCACGGCCGCCTCCCCGACGGCATGCGGGACAATATCGCCCGGGAGATCGGCGAACATTTTCGCGCCCACGGCTTCGAGTAACGACAGGCGCATCCCGGCGCTGCCCCCGAGCCGCGTCTGCCCAAAGTTCGTAGTTCCGCGTTTACGCGGTCTGGGGCCGGAATACTCCCGAACGCTAAGAGCCGGAATTCCCAACAAAGCCAGTCGCCAGATACTCGATTGGCTCTCGATTTTGCTTTAAAAATCGGGTCCACCGGCTACAGTTGGGCAGGAAGGAGGATCTCGTGTGGAATGAGATAATGAGGCGTGGCGTGGCTTGTGCAGTGGCGTCGAACACTGAGTTCTCTTCCAATTCCCTGAGGCGGTTCTGGTTTTTTCCATGCGTTCTGAGGAGCGTCGGGGCGATCATGCCGTGCTCTGGCCAGTCTGCCCCCGCCGCCAAGATCGGAGGTCCGGCATGAACCGCGTGCTGGTGGTCGACGATAACGAGCGCACGCGCCAGCGTTTGTCCGAACTGCTCTCCGGCCCACGCTGGATCGTCGAGTTCGCGCCTCACGGCGCGCAGGCTTTGGCGCGCGCCCGGCAGGTTCCGCCCGATCTGGCCATCGCGGATCTCCAGATGCCGGTCATGGATGGCTACGCCTTGCTGCGCCATTGGAAGGCCGATGAGCGGCTCCGGGCCGTGCCGATCATCGTCTATGCCGCGGGGGACGCCGACCATAAGCAGGAAGAGCTGGCGCTGGCTCTCGGCGCGGATGCATTCATTCTGAAACCGGCCGATCCCCAGCAGCTTCTCGCCCGGATCGAAGAGGCGCTGGCGCGCGGCCGCGCCGGCCGCATTTCGCTTCCGCAGCATCGAGGCGGGGACGAAATGGCGCTGCTGCAAGGTTACGGCGAGCCGCTGATCCGCCAGCTCGAGGAAAAGGCCCGGCAATTGGAAACGGCCAACCGCGAGCTGGCCGAGCGCGAAGCCCGGCTCCGGCTGATTTTCGATTCCGAACCGGAGTGCGTGAAGCTCCTCGGCCCGGACGGCACGTTGCGCGAGATGAATCGGGCGGGCCTGGCGATGATCGAGGCCGATTCGTTCGAGCAGGTCGCCCAACAGTGCGTGTATCCGCTCGTCGCGGAGGAGCATCGGGCGGCGTTTCAGACCTTGACGGAGCAGGTTTTTCAGGGGGAATCGGGCACGCTTTCCTTCGAAGTGGTCGGCCTCAAAGGGGGCCGCCGCTGGCTCGAGACGCACGCCGCGCCGTTGCGGGATCCCTCGGGCCGGATTACGGCGCTCCTGGGCATCACCCGCGACATTACCAACGCCCGCCAGGCCGAAGAGGCGCTGCGCGTCAGCGAAGCCCGGCTGAGATTGGCCACGGACAGCTCGAATACCGGGTTGTGGGATTGGAACATTCGCACGAACGAAGTCTATTTCTCCCCCATCTGGAAGCGGCAGATCGGCTACGACGATGCGGAAATCACCCATCGCTTCGAGGAATGGGAAAGCCGGGTGCATCCCGATGACCTGCCCCGGGCGCGCGCGGTGCTGCGCGCCTACCTCGAGAACCCGACCCCGAATTACGAGAACGAATTCCGCTTCCGCCACCGGGACGGTTCCTACCGGCGCATTCTGGCGAAAGCCTCGCTCGTGCGGGATGCCAGCCATCAGCCGCTCCGCATGCTCGGGTCGCACCTCGACATCACGGACCGCTACGCGCTGGAGCAACAGCTCGCGCAGTCGCAGAAGATACAAGCGCTGGGCACGCTGGCCGGCGGGGTGGCGCACGATTTTAACAATCTCCTCGCCACCATATTCGGCAACGCCGAACTGGCCCAGTTGCGACTTTCGCCGGGGCATCCGGCCATGGAATGCATTGCGGAGCTGCTCCGCGCGGGCCAGCGCGCCAAGGACCTGGTCGCTCGCATTCTGGCGTTCAGCCGCCCGAACGTGCAGGAGCTTCAGCCGGTGCCGCTTGGCCCAGCGATCGAGGAGGTGGTGCAACTGCTGCGCTCCGCCCTGCCGGCGGGGCTCGAACTCGCGACGCAAATCCCGGCCGCCCTGCCTTTGGTGCGGGCCGATCCCGCCCAGATTCATCAGGTGGTGCTGAATCTCGCCACCAACGCCTGGCATGCGATGGAGGGCAAGCCGGGGCGGCTCGAACTCCGGCTCGAAGCGTGCGAGGCCGACGCGCATTTTTGCCTGACGCATCCGGATTTTCCTCCCGGCGCGGCGGTTCGCCTCTCGATCCGCGACACCGGCAAAGGCATGGACCCGGCGACGCTCGAGCGCATCTTCGAACCGTTCTTCACCACCAAGCCGCCCGGCGTCGGCACCGGTTTGGGTCTTTCGATCGTGCATAATATCGTCCGCGCGCATCGCGGCGCCGTGGAAGTCGAGAGCCAGCCCGGCGTCGGCACCACGTTCCGCTTATACTTTCCCGCCAGCCTGGAAGCCGCTCCTGCGCCGCGGCCGAAGCCTCCGGCCCAGGCGGCACCGCCGGGACAAAACGAGCGCGTCATGTACGTGGACGACGAGGAATCCCTCGTTCATCTGGTCGTCCGGTTTCTCGAACGGCGCGGCTATCGGGTGGCGAGCTTCAAGAAAGCGGGCGAAGCCCTGGCGGCCTTCCGCGCGAATCCGGCGGCGGTCGATCTGCTGATTTCCGACTTCAACATGCCGGAAACCTCCGGGGTATCGCTGGCGGAAGCGGTGCTGGCCCTCCGGCCCGACCTGCCCATCATCCTGGTCTCGGGATACATGGCTCCGGACGAGATCGAGAAAACGCGCGCGCTGGGCGTCTCGAACATTTTGCTCAAACCGTTCGCCGTGGACGAGCTTTCGGCGCTGATCCGGCGGCTGCTGGCTGAGCGTTCGACGGCACAGGCCCGGCCGGCCTCCGCCGCGGCCGGGCCATAGAAATGCGGGATCTTTCGATCGCCTCAGTCCCGGGTAGAACAGGCGCCTTCGCCTGTTCCGGCGGGTGCCTCGCCCGCCGCCAGCGCCCTCCGGCCGCGCTTTTGCTTAATCCGCGCTCATGCTTGTCTCTCGAATTTTCCTCCCGAGTCCTGCGTCTACTAAAGGTCGACACCCGATCTCAAAAAACTATAGTTGCTCCATGAAATCTCGCCTCGCGCCCGCGGGAACCGTCCGGTTCGGTCCGGGTTTCACCCTCATCGAGTTGCTGGTCGTCATCGCGATTATCGCCATTCTGGCGGGCATGCTCTTGCCGGCCTTGGGCCGGGCGAAGCAGAAGGCCACCCAGATCAAGTGCGCCAGCAACCAGAAACAGGCCGGCCTCGGCTACCTGATGTACATGGACGATAATAGCGATTCCTTCCCGATCATGCAGGATTGGAATGGCGCGGGCGGCACGAACGGCGCCTACAGCGTCTACATCGCCGCCACGAACCGGCCCATCAACAAGTACACCCAGGCCTACGAGGTGTTCCGCTGCCCGAACGACAAGGGGGATCTACTCAACACCGCCAAAAATATCAAGAACTGCTATCTGAACTACGGGACGAGCTATCTGCCCCAGTGGCAACACGATTCCTTCCGCACTCGCCATGTGTGCGGCGATGCCGCGGCGGCTCGCACTTCGGACGCCGGACGGCCGATCAAGGCAGCAGAGCTGGCACTCGGTGCTTCCCACAAGTTCATTCAAGGAGATTGGGCCTGGCACGCCAACCGCGGGAACACGGCGGCCAAAAGCATCTGGCACAATTACAAAGGCAAGAGCCGCTTCAACATGCTCTTCGGCGACGGCCATGTGGAGTTCTACCAGTTTCCCGACCCGCGCCAGATGGAAGCCTGGATCTTCAGCCCCGCCCCCAGCCGCGACTGGAAGTGGTGGTAACATCCTGGGAGGACAGCCGTCTCGGCTGTCTGCGGCGAGCGTCTCGCCCGCAGCCAGCCCCGTCCGTTCATGCCCGTCCTTGATGGCCGGCCTGACCGAGGCGGTTTCGGGCGAGGGTCGCCCGTTTCAAAATTCGCCAGAAACTATTTCGGTTCCAGTCGGACTTCGAAAAGTTTAGGCCACCACTTCCCCGTCACGAACAGCCGCTTCTCGGCCGCGTCGTAAGCGATCCCGTTGAGCACATCGGTCTTCTGGCGTTCGTCCGGCGAGAGCAGGCCCCGAAAATCGACAATTCCGGTGACGTGGCCCGTGGCGGGATCGATCCGGGCGACAAATTCGGTCGGCCAGAGGTTGGCGAAGATCTCGCCTTCCACATACTCCAACTCATTGAGCTGGGTCACGGGCTGGCCCTGATGAGTGACGCGGAGGGTGCGTTTGACCTCGGCCGTGGCGGGATCGAGAAACCGGATGCGGTCTGTCCCCTGGCTGAGGATGAGATGCACTCCATCTGTCGTAAGCCCCCAGCCTTCGCCCTCGTATCGGAATTCGCGTTCCAGTCGGAAGGTTTCCGCGTCGTAGACGAAGCCCTTGCCATGTTTCCAGGTGAGCTGGAAAAGCTTTCCGCCGAGCAGCGCTAGCCCTTCCCCGAAATACTCCGGGCGCAGCGCGATGTGCTGCAACACCTTGCCGGTCGCCAGCTCGACCCGCCGCAGCGTGGATTGGCCGGCGAGACCAGTGCCTTCGAACAAGATGCCGTTCGTGAAGAGAAGGCCCTGGGTGAAAGCATTGGTGTCGTGCGGCCAGGTGTTGACGAGCTTGTAGGTGTACTGGATGGCGGGTTTGAGAGAGGCACCGGCCTCCGCAGCATTCCCGGTGGCCGGGGCAGGGGAGGGGCCCGCCGCTTTCGCGGCCGGGGACGACGGCGTAACAAGTTGTGTGCTCGACGGCTGGGCGGCCGCCTGCTGAGACCCGAACTGCGCCGGAACGGCGAGTCCTCCGGGGGACGGATGCTGCTCGCACGCGACCCCGGCCATGACCAGCCCGGCCGCCACGATCTGTGGAAGCTTGGCCAATCCGGCGCGCTTGCGCATCACACTCAGCATCCCGCCCACTTACCCGCGACCAGACGCCCGCGCAACCTCCAAATCGCCACCTATCGGCGCTAAGCCCAATGTGAGGAGTTGGCAGGACGGTGATCAATTCAGCCGGAATACGAACGGCGACGCCGAAAAAGAAGCACGGTGGTGCCGAGGGCGGCAAGGACGATGGTGGAGGGTTCGGGAAGGAAAGTGCCGACCACGATCGGTTGAAGGCCGATGAGGTCCGCCGGGACGGATGTGCCGCCGCCGAGGACAATGGTGACAGGCTCAGATTCTCCATAATGGAATGATCCGTAACTGGGGCCGTCCCACATGCGAATGACGAAAGTGACGATGCCTCCGGCAGCGATTTCGGGCACGACCACGGTGATGGCATTGAGATAAGCTTGTGCGGCTGGAGGACTCGATCGGAAAGTTGTCACATCGCCGACAGGGAGGCGCAAAGACCCGTCGACTACGAACAGTTGCGCCTTCCAACCCGGCAAAGCGCCCAGGCCGGAGGAAGCCGTGTTAGGCTGCTGCGGATTATGGGTGAACGGCGCGATCACACCGGCGGCTGGGACATAGTTGCTGAAGTTGACCTGCCCCTGCGCGAAAGCCTTTGCCGAGAGGAGCGCCATCAACAGAATTCCGGCGAGCCGATGCATGCGCGAACCGTAGCAGCCGCCTCGGCCTGGCGCAAAGCCGTTTATCCACGGCTTTCCTGAGCAGTGGCGGAGAACATGCAGGATGAGAGTTCGACACCACCCGGATTTGGAAAATGCCTGCTCGAACTCCCTGCGGCTAAAGAGCCTCGCGGCTGCTAATGAGCGAGCGTCGCCGGATCGATGACGGTCAAACCGTCAAAATGCACGAAATCGGCGGTGTTAAAGGTCAGGAGCCGGTCCAACCCATGCACCTGCATGGCCGCGACGAGCCGGGCATCGTGAACACGCTTGCCGGTCACCGGCAGGGATTCCACCAGCCGCAGCCAGGCTTCGAAAATTCCAGGGCTTTCGGGGAGGGGAGGAAAGCGTTGCCGGAGTTCGCCAGCTTCGCGGCGAGTCTTTTCCAGATCCCAGCCGAGCCCATTCGCCTCGGTGGGGCGGGTCGCCACGGCCCAGAATTCGACGAGGTTTTGCGGCGTAATGAAGACTTCGTGACCCTCCTGCCACAGCCGGGCCAGCGCCTGGGCGGCCGTCGCGTTTTGGGGCGATGCATCCGCGAGGCGCAGCAGCAGGTTCGTATCGGCGAGATAGCGCGCCATCAGTCGTAAATACCGTCGCGTCCGACCGCGCTCGCTGGCAAGCTTGGCTCCTGGCGATGACGCCGGGCCCAATGGAGGATATCCGCTGCGCGTTCGGCGGGGGAGGCTCGTTGCCAGAACGGTGCGGCCGGTTTTTCGATCGACGGCGCTGGAACGGTCTCGAGAAGGGGCTGGCCCGTGTCTGGGTCCGGCGCGGTCGTTTTTGCTCCTTCTTCCCGGCGCAGCCAATTCAGGAAAGTCTCAAGTCGATCCGGCGGAACAGCCCCTTGCGGTATCTTCACCAGGAGAGTGGTGTCGAGTTTCTCGACCGTTATCATGCACCGGACGGTAATGCGTCGACGGTTTCCCGGCAAGGGTTCCGCCGCCAGAAACCCGCGCGGTCTTCCATGCTCGCTCTCCGCGCCGCCCCTCCCAAACAAATCGAGCCTCCCGCCATTTTCTCGCATCTCTATTCGCCTGATTTTCCGCCACTTACACATAAAAGTCTACATTTTAAAAATCAATGCTTGAAAATAGCCGAGCCAGGAGCGACACTAAACCCATGAAACAATGTAGACTAATCGCTGCCGGACCCGCGCCGCTCTCAGCGCCTTCTTCCAGCTTCGGCCCGCTCCCGGCGTTCGCCAGCCAGATGGTCCATGATTTCCGCCGCGCCCTGACGGCCTCCTCCTTCCCTTCGTTCCCTCATCTGCCCCTCTCGGAGGCCCGTAAATTGGGTTTGTGAGACCAAAAACACCCAGATCGCATGAACACCCCGCCAGCGTTCCGCGCCTCGAATTTCCCTCCGGACTCAGCCCGGGTGCGCTGCGCCCTCCGCCCAGCACCAAATCCTCCAGCGATCCGCTTCTGCCCGCCCGATGAACATGAGGGTCGCACGGCAAAACGCATGATTCCGCCTTCCCTCGCCCCATCCGATGGGGAGAGGGAAGGGGTGAGGGGCCTCTCCGCTCACTGTCATCCCCTCTTGGCATCCCTGAACGATCACCGCCCCCTGCTCAAAAATGACCAAGCTTCCTCGCCCGCGAACCCTGCTTCCACGCCCTCCCCGTCCCACGCTTTCCGCCGTCGCGCCACCCCGGCATTCAACCCTGAAACGACCCTGAAACGCGTTGAAACGACCTTGAAATGGCTTGAAACGCGCTTGAAACGCCTTGAAATAAATGTAGAAACCTTGAAACGTTTCAAGCATTTGAAAACTTCGACATCGATCTATCAACGACTTACGAAAACCGAACCCTTGAAACGTGAAAAAAATTTGCAACGGTCGATGAAAACCACCCCTGTCTACCCCCTCGACCGCCCAGTTTCCGCCCCGCGCGGAGCCTGCCGGATCGCCTCCACGCGACACCCCCATTACGGAATCTCTTTCCGCCACCCGTTCCGTCAGGGTGCATCGAGGTCCTGCCCTCGTTGGGAGTTCCGCCTTCAGGCGGCCCGAGAGTCCCGCCTCCAGCCGCGTCAATGCGGGATTCCCAACCACGCGTCAGCATCGCTCGGGAGCAGCGCCAAGGTGCGCCCGTTTCCACCCACCCGGCGTTTCGGGCGTTGTCTTTCGGAGGTAGTTGGCTAAGGTGAGCGCCGCATGATGTATACTCCGATTCGGGTGGCGGTGACCGGTGCGGCCGGTCAGATTGGCTACTCCTTGTTGTTCCGGATTGCGTCCGGGGCGTTGTTCGGCCCGAACCAGCCGGTGATCCTGCATTTGATCGAGGTCGAGCCCGCGCTGCCGGTCTTGCACGGCGTGGTCATGGAGCTGGAGGACTGCGCGTTTCCCCTGGTGAAGGGGATCGTGCCGACGGCGAATCTGGACGAGGGCTTTAAGGGGGTAAACTGGGCCTTGCTGGTGGGCAGCGTGCCGCGCAAACAGGGGATGGAGCGCAAGGACTTGCTGGGGATCAACGGGAAGATTTTCATCGGCCAAGGCCAGGCGATCCAGCGGAATGCCGCGAAGGACGTGCGTATTCTGGTGGTGGGGAACCCGTGCAATACGAACTGCCTCATCGCGATGAGCAACGCGCCGGATGTGCCGAAAGAACGGTGGCATGCCATGACGCGGCTGGATGAGAATCGGGCCATTTCGCAGCTCGCGGCGAAGGCGAAGGTGGATTCCACGGCGGTGCGGAACATGACGATCTGGGGGAACCATTCGTCCACCCAGTACCCCGACTTTTACCACGCGCGGATCAACGACTTGCCGGCGGCGGACGTGATCCGCGACGAGGCGTGGCTGCAAGGGGAATTCATTACGACGGTGCAGCAGCGCGGCGCGGCGATCATCAAGGCGCGCGGGTTGTCGAGCGCGGCGAGCGCGGCGAACGCGGTGATCGACAGCGTGAAATCGATCGTGCAGCCGACGCCGGGTGGCGAGTGGCACAGCGTGGCGATCCATTCCGAGGGGAGCTACGGCATCGAGAAGGGATTGATCACCTCGTTTCCGGTGCGGAGCGACGGCGCGCGGCTGGAAATCGTCCAGGGGCTGCCGATCAATGCCTTCAGCCAGGGCAAGATCGACGCGACGATCAACGAATTGAAGGAAGAGCGCGCGCTGGTGGCGGAATTGCTCCCGCAATAGCGGCGGCTGCTTCGATCGGACGCCGCTCCCCGCCTGTGAAGGAACCTGAGCTGGACCTGGAGCGGCGCGAGCACGTCATCCGTCAGGCGGCGAAGGCCTCGGTCGGCTGGCCGGCGACGAGTTCGCGGATAGTGTCGTAGTGCGGTTCGAGGCCATTGCCTGGGTGGTAGCCGAGATCGAGGGGGCTATCCATCAAGTCGCCCCGCAAGGATGATTTCGCAAGCTCGAGGGCGTTGGCGAGATGGACGGCGGTCTTGGGGCCGAAGTGGCGGCCGAGGTCTTTGGCCGAATGGTGGTGGCTGGCGACGGCTTCGATGACCGCGACCGGCATTCCCCATAAGCCGAGGAGATACGCCCCGGCCTCGGCATGGCTGGCCCCCAGGAGGCGGCGCTCCACTTCCCAGGCGGGCTGGCGGTCGTCCGCGGCGAGTTTGAGCGTGCGCTGGTAGGCGGCATCGAGGTTCAAGGCGAGGGCCAGTTTCCCGATATCGTGGAGCAAGCCGGCCGTGAAGGCTTCCTGGGCGACCGTTTCGTCGCAGGAGACAAGTTCGGCGATTTGCCGGGCGAGATAGGCCACGGACTGGCTGTGCCGCCAGAGGCCATCGAGGTCGAAAGCGATCGGCTTGCCGCGGTCGCCGGTGGAGAGCGATTCGATGCCGAGGACAAGGCTGGCGGTGGTCTGCATGCCGAGCAACAGCACGGCGTCCTGCGGCGAGGTGATCTGCTGGCTCAGGCTGTAGGCCGCCGAATTGATGAGCTGCAACAGCTTGGCCGAGATGGCGAGGTCTTTCGAGACGAGTTCGCTGACGGCGTGAACGCTGCCGTAGGGCGAGCGCACCTCCTTCATCACCTCGTAATAAATCTTGGGGCGCGGCGGGAAGCTGCGGATAAGCGACAGCATCATCTGGGTATTCTTATCCCTGAGCAGGCGGTCCATCAGTTCGGCGCGCTGGAGCACCGCCTGAATGGCCTCCACATCGAGCGGCTTCTGGAGGAATTGATGGCCGCCCATCGCGCAGGCGATCATTTGCTCGGCGTCGATTCGCGCGCCCATCAAGAAGCGGATCACGTTCGGATATCGCGCCCAAACCGCTTGCAGGAATTGCGTGCTGGCCGCTGCCCCCGCGCTCAAGTCGGCAAACACCATGTCCACCGGGGCTTGGTCGAGCGCTGCCGAGGCTTCAGCCGTGCTCCGGCAAAAATGCACCTCGAAATTGCCGGGGAGCGACTGAAAAAGGCGCGCCGCCCCATGGAATTCCATCATGTTGTCCACTACCACCAAAATCCGCCGGAGCGTGTTCATCCTTTTCGCGCGTATGCGACGCCTGCTCTAAAGCGGGTGGCGTGCCACAGCGCGACTGAACCGCGATTTGACCGGGAGTAAACGGGGTGCGGCGGAACGGGGTGTCGCGAGAAAGCAAGTTCCGCGGCCGGCCGGAGGCCGGTTACGCGAGAATTTCGCGAATAACATGGCCGTGGACATCCGTGAGGCGGAAGTCGCGGCCCGCGTAGCGGTAGGTGAATTTCTCGTGATCGAAGCCGAGCAGGTGGAGAATCGTCGCGTGCAGGTCATGCACCTGCACCTTTTTCTCAACGGCGGCAAAGCCGAATTCGTCGGTCGCCCCGTGGGCGTATCCGCCGCGGAGGCCGCCGCCGGCCAGGACCATCGAGAAGCCGTAAGGGTTGTGGTCGCGTCCGGAGGGATCCCGACCTTTCACCAATTCGCCGGACGGCGTCCGCCCGAATTCGCCCCCAATCATGATAAGCGTGGAGTCGAACATGCCGCGGGCTTTCAGGTCCTGGATCAGGGCGGCGATAGGGCGGTCGATATCGGAGGCCAGGTTGCGATGCCCGTCGCGCAGGTTTTCGTGATGATCCCAAGGCTGCCCGGCGCCGTGCCAGAGCTGAATGTAACGGACGCCTTTCTCGAGCAACCGGCGGGCCATTAATGTCTGCCGGGCATGCACGCCCGAGCCGTACATTTCCCGGATGTGGGCCGGCTCTTTCTCCAGGTCGAAGACGTCCGCCGCTTCCATCTGCATCCGATAGGCGAGTTCGAACGATTGAATGCGCGCCTCCATCGCGGCTTCGGCGGCGTGGCGCTTCTGGTAATCGGCGTTGAGTTCGTGCAACAGATCGAGTTGGCGCCGCTGCATCTTCAAGTCCGCATGCTGGCTGCGGATGTATTCGATCAGCTTTTGGATGTCGGTGTGCTTCGGATCGATGAAAGTTCCCTGGTACGCACCCGGCAGGAAGCCGGATTGCCAGTTATCCGTCTCCTTGATCGGGTAGCCGCCGGGGCACATCGCGATGAAGCCGGGGAGGTTGGCGTTTTCAGTGCCCAATCCATACGTCACCCACGAACCGACGCTGGGGCGGGCCATCACCTGATCGCCGCAATTCATCAGCATCAGCGAGGGCTCGTGGTTGGGGAGATTGGCATACATCGAGCGGATGACCGTCAGGTCGTCCGCGCAGGAGGCCAGGCGGGGAAACAAATCGCTGATCTCGAGCCCGCTTTCGCCGTGGCGTTCGAACTTGAAAGGCGAGGCGAAGGCGGCGCCGGTCTTCCGTTCCGTGCGGAGGTTGCCGGCGGGAATCGGTTTGTTGGCGTAACGCTGCAGGGCGGGCTTCGGGTCGAAGGTGTCCACATGCGACGCTCCGCCGTTGAGAAAAAAATGGACGATCCGCCGGACTTTGCCGGGGAAGGGGGGCATGCGGGGCGCGAGCGGGTTCGCGCTGAGAGGCTCGCTTGCGGTCAACTGGCCGGCTTCGCCGAGGAGTCCCGTGAGTCCGAGGGCTCCCATGCCCATGCCGCAACGGGTGAGAAAATCACGCCGCGTGAGGAACGCGTGCTCGAGAGCGGGCGCATGGTGGCTCATTCCTTTTACTTACACTTTCCTGCCCCGAAAAACAATGCCCCGGCTGGCGGTTAGCCGGGCGGCTCACTCGAATTCGCTTGAAGAGCGGAAGCCGCCTGAACAGCCTGAGGGACAGCTCGGAGAAGCAGGGAACCCTCGCCGCTTGGCGAGGGCAGGTCTGCGAGCAGGCGGATTCATGTTAACAAGACGGTTCAATCGCCGCGCGTTTCTGGCGGCTTCGGTGGCGGCGTGGCCGATGGCGGCGCGCGCGGCGCGGCGATCCGGCGATGCAGCGGCTGTCCAGGAGGGCACTCGCGGCGTGGTGCTTTACCCGTTCGATCTGTCGCTGGCGGACTGGCCGGAACGGGCGCAGAGGGCTGGGCTGAACACGATCGGGCTGCACGCGGCGCGGCGCTTCGATGTGCTGCGGGACTTTATCGCCGGCGCGGATGGACGGCGTTTTCTGAGGCGGTGCGAGAAGCTCGGCCTCGCGGTCGAGTACGAGCTGCATGCGATGGGGGAGCTGCTGTCGCGGGAGCTGCATTTGAAAGACCCGACACTGTTCCGGATGGACGAGCAGGGGCGGCGGAACCCCGATGCGAATTGCTGCCCTCACTCGGAGGAAGCCCTCGAGATCATCGCCACCAAGGCCGTCGAATGGGCGCGCGTGTTCAAGCCCTCCACGCAACGGTATTTCTATTGGCCGGACGATGGGGCGCAATGGTGCCGGTGCGAGCGATGCCGTGATTTCAGCGCCAGCGAACAAGCGTTGCTGGTCGAGAACCGAATCCTCCGCGCGTTGCAAGAGCGCCACCCGAAAGCCACGCTGGCGCACATTTCCTACTCCCATACGCTCCCGGCGCCGCAGCGGGTCAAGCCGGTTGCCGGCATCTTCCTGGAATTTGCCCCAATCCAGCGCGACTACGCGCACAGCCTCGCCGAACGGGAGGCTCCCACGAAGGAGAAGAGTGCCGGCCCGGACCCGAAAACGAACGGCGGATATCTCGAAATGCTCGCCGCGAATCTGCGCGTCTTCGGGGTGGAGACGGCACAAGTGCTCGAGTACTGGCTTGATGTTTCGCTCTTTTCCCGGTGGACGCGCCCTGCGGTGAAGCTTCCCTGGAGCGGCGCGATTTGCCGCTCGGACGTCGCCGCCTATCGCGCCCTGGGGGTGCGGCATTTCACGAGTTTCGCCACGTTCATCGATGCCGACTATGTGCGCCGACACGGCGACCCGCAGCCCGCGCTTCAGGAGTATGGCGACGCTCTCCGGCGGGGATGAACTCGGCCTTGCGGCGGTGCGAACCGGCTTCGCTGTAACCGCCGGCGTGCTTGGCGCGGTAGGCTATGGGCGGCCGACTTGTGAAATGACGAAGGCCTGTTCCCAGGCTTCCTCGCGGAGCGAATCGTACCGTCCGGAAGGCCCGCTGTGGCCTGCTCCCATTTCGGTCTTGAGCAGGAGCGGGTTCTGGTCGGTCTTGAGGGTGCGGAGTTTGGCCACCCACTTGGCGCCTTCCCAGTAGGGCACCTGGCTGTCGTTCAGCGACACGCGGACGAGCATCGCCGGATATTTCTGGGCGCGGAGATTGTCGTACGGCGAGTAGGCTTTGATGTCGTTGTATTCCTTCTCGACATTGGGATTGCCCCACTCGATGTATTCGCTGGTGGTCAGGGGCAGGCTCGCATCGAGCATCGTGTTCAGCACGTCCACGAAGGGCACCTCCGCCACCATGGCGCGAAAGAGGTCCGGCCGGGCATTGACGACGGCACCCATGAGCAAGCCGCCGGCGCTGCCCCCCTGGATGGCCAGCCGTTCCGGGGAGGTGTACTTCTCGCCGATGAAATGTTCCGCGCAGGCGATGAAATCGTTGAAGGTCGTGCGTTTGTGCTCCATCCGGCCCTGGTCGCGCCATTCTTCGCCCATTTCTCCCCCGCCGCGGATTTGGGCGATGGCGAAGACGAATCCCCGCTTGAGCAACGGGAGGACACGCGAGGAAAAACCGGAGGGGATCGAGATGCCGTAGGACCCATACCCGTAGAGCAGCATCGGATTCTGGCCATTGCGGGCGAGTCCTTTGGGCTGGAACACGGTGCAGGGAATGCGCGTCCCGTCCGACGCCCGGGCGAAGACGCGGTCGACTTCATACGGAGCCGCATCGTAGCCCGGCACTTCCGTCTGCTTGATCAACGTGCGGGTGCGCGCATCCATGTCGTACTCGAACACGGCGCGCGGCTTGGCGGGTGATTGGTACTGGAAGCGGACGCGGTGGGTTTCGTAATCCGGATTGGCTTCGAGCCCGAGCGCGTAAGCCGGATCGGACATCGCGATCACATGCTCCTGGCCCGACTTGATCTCGCGCACCAGCAATTCCTCCAGCCCATTGACTCGGCGCGAAAGCACCAGATGCCGTTGGAAGAGCGAGATCCCTTCGATCTTCACCTTGAGGTCATGCGGGATGAGTTCCTGCCAGTGCGCCCGGCCGGTCTGGCCGTCCGGCGCGGTCATCACGCGAAAGTTTTTCGCCTTGAGATTGGTGCGAATGTAAAAACGGCCGTGGGCGTGGTCGGCATCGTACTCGTGCTCTTCGGCCCGGGGTTCGAGCACGCGCAGGGTCGTGTCGTTTCCGGAGAGGGGCAGGGCGCGGATTTCGGAGGAACGCTTGCTGGTCGACGCGATCAGGATGAATTGGCGGTCCGAGGACCGCCCGAGACTGATGTCGAACAGCTCGTCCGGTTCGAAGTAAAGGCGTTCGCTCTCCAAATCGCCCACCTTGATGCGATGCGCTTCGTCGCTGCGTTTGGTGACGGGATGCTCGCGGGAGAAATAAATGGTGCGGTTGTCGGGAGCCCACGCCACCGAGCCGGTGCGTTCGACGCGCGTGGGGAGATCCTGGCCGGTCTGCAAATCGCGAACGCGCAGGGTGTACTGGCGATAGCCGTTGGTGTCGGTGGAGTAGGCCAGCCAGCGGTTGTCGTCGCTGGGTGCGAAGGCGCCGACACTGAAAAAATCGAGACCGGCGGCCATGGCGTTGGCATCAAGGATCACGTCCTCGGGAGCGTCCAAGCTGCCCTTTTTGCGGCAGAAGACCGGGTAGTTTTTGCCTTTGATCGTGCGCGAATAATAGTAGTAGCCGCCGCGCTGGACCGGGGCGGAGGTGTCGTCCTCCTTGAGATGGCCGACCAATTCCTCGTAGAGTTTGGCGCGCAAATCGGCCAGCCCGGCCGTCATCTTCTCGGTGTAGGCGTTTTCGGCTGCGAGATACTCGAGGACCGTCCGGTTGGTTTTTTCGCGCAGCCAGAAGTAGGGATCGATCCGTTTATCGCCGTGCGTGACGATCTCTTTCGGGATGGTGGCCGCCACGGGTGGCGGGGGCAATTCGGCGGCAGGGAGTGGATCGAGCATGAGAACGGAAAGGAAGAGCGCAAAATAGGCGAAACCGGTACCGAAGGGTGAGCGGAGACTCATACCTTCAGTTTAAACAGACCATGCACGCGCGCAAGCCCGCTGCGCGTGCGGCCGACAAAGGCTTCAAGGTCTTCGGGGGCAAGGTCGAGCGTGGTGCAGGCCTCGGGACCTTCGGGGCCTTCCTGCCACGGATTGCCCGAATTCGGGCCTCCATCCATGTGATGGGCCAAGCCATTGGCGAGATAGACGACCGCCGCCAGGCGCTGGTGCGGCGCGGCCCTTTCGGGGGAGGCGTGATGATTCATGATCGCCACGATGATTTCCGCTGGAAGTCCCCAGCGCGCCAGCAGGCGGAAGGCGACTTCAGGATGGGTCGTGCCGAGCATCTGCGTCTCCGCTTCCAGGACGGCTCGCCCATGCGAACCGGCGGCGCGGAGGAGGTCGCTATAGCGGGCCCCCTCAGCAGAGGCGAGCACCAGTTTGCCGATGTCGTGCAGCAGGCCCCCCGTGAACGAGCCGGAGTTCGATTCCCCCGCGTAATCCGCGAGGCAGGTGGCGGCCACGGCCGTGGTGACGGAGTGTTTCCACAGGGCGGTGGAGTCGAACGATTTGTCGACACCCTGCATCCGCATGCTGTTCGCCCCGACGACGGCGCCGACGATGGTATACACTTCGTAGAGGCCGAGCCGGGTGACGGCCTCGAACATGTCGGTAGCCGGGCTGGCGCCGGCGAAAAAGGCGCTGTTGCAGTGCTTCAAGACCTCCGCCGTGAGCGAGGGATCGTGCCCGATCAATTCGACGATTCGATCCAGATCGCGGTCCGGATCGCTCAGCAACCCGAGCAGCTCCACCACGACGGTGGGAGCGGGCGGGAGCTGCGGCACTTTCTCGATGTATGAATCGGCGCGGCTCAACTTGGTTCCGTTTGCGCGGGGAGTGTGTTGTGGCTGTGCCCGGGCTGCAAGTCCATTTGCACCTATTTGAATTCTATTTGATACACGCGCCAGCGTGGGTGCCGTGTCAGTTTGATCGTGAAGGCTCCGGAGGGACGGCTTGGGGAATGAGTTCCACCTCGATCCAGGGATGGCGATCCTCCTTGATCGGACACCAGAAGAGCAGGCCGGATTGCCGCCAGGCATCGAGCAGAATGCCCTGCTCGAACGGTTGATCGTGGGCGGTGACCACGATGGCGCTGTGCTCCCGTGCCTTGCCGAGGAAGGCGACCACGCGGCGGATGCGCAATGTCTTGAAGCCCGGTTCGGTCAAGGCCGCGGCCAGATCGTCCGCCCACTGGAAGCAGAGGCCGCGCGGGCGAAGGTGGGAATTGACCAAGACATTCTGGAGCAGGGCCGGGGAGACAGCCCGATATTCCTGGGCCAGGCGCAGACTGGTGGCAAAGGCCAGCTCGGCGCAGCGAGCCGCTTCGGCCCGGTCCACCGTCGGAGCCAGTCCAGCCAGGGCTTGTTCGAGGTTGAGCGAGGCCACGGGGGCGAGCTGAACCGAACGAGCAGGGGAGACGCATCCGGCCGCAAGGCCGCATGCCAGGGTGGCCAGGAGCGCGACGCAGGCGCGCATCGATGGAACCGATCTCATGATGCCTTCCAGTTTACAGGGCGGCCAGCCGCATGGCCAATGTCGAGGGACGCTTCCCCGGGCGGGGAGGCCCGGCCGATCAAGACAAAAAGAAACCGGGCCCGCCGTGAAGCGGGCCCGGTTCGCGAATCCTCGGGTTAACGAGGACGGGAATTAGTACTGGTTCGTCGACTCGGTTTCTTCAACCGGGCGGGTGATTTGATCCGACATCATCGAGACCTTGAACCGGACGTTGCCGGCGGCCGCGGCGCGAATCGTGACGCGCCAGGTCGCCTTGGCCTTCGCGGCCAGCGACGGCACCGGAGCCATCTCGACGCGGCGGGCGGTGCCGGTGACGGCGGTCGCACCCGTGCCGGAGACGTACTGCTGTTCCTGCTCGAGGTCGCAGGTGACTTTGATGCCGGTGCCCGGAGCCGAGCCCTGGTTGGTAACGGTGATTTCGTAGACGACATCCTTGCCGACTTCGATCGGGTCATCCAGGTCGACCACTTCGAGCAGGATCGCCGGGATGCCGCTCACCGGGGTCTGGCAGGTCGCCGAGACGGCCGGAGCGCAGGTGCTCTTGGCGGTGCCGTTGAAGACCATCGTGCCGATGGTGCTCGGCACGAACGTGGCGCAGAGCTCCTTGTTCGAGTTCGGGGCGAGGGTGCCGATGTTCCAGACGACCTTGTCGCCGGAGGCCTGGCCGCCCGCGGTGGCGCCGTTGAAGGTCGCGCCAGCCGGGATTGGGAGTTCGACCGTGGTGTTCGGCGAAGCGCCGTCACCCGTGTTCGAGACGGTGAAGCAGACGGTGGCCGGACGTCCGACAAAGCGTTCGGACGGGGCATCGCAGGTGATGGCCAGCACCGGCGCGCGCACGACGGTGGTGGTGGAATCTTCCGCCGTGAGGCCCTGGGCCGTCGAGGCCGAGGCATTGTTCACGTACCGGCCCGGGCGGGCGGCGGTGGCGTTGAAGGCGAATTCGCGCGACTGGCCGGGCGCGAGCGAACCGGCGTCGAACGACAGACTCGATTGGCCGTCGACCGTGAGGCCGGCCGGCAGTTGGTCGGTGACCTTGACGGCTGACAGAGCGCTGCTGCCGGTGTTCTTAACCGTGAGCTTCATCGGGATCGGGTCGCAGATGAGGACCTCCGCCGGCGCGCTCTTCACGAGTTGCAGCGCGGCGCGGGTGACCTTGATCGGTTCGCAGAGGATCGGGCTGTAGGAGGCCCAACCGCAGGTGGTGATGGTGCCTTCCTCACGCGCAGTGCCGCGCACCCGGATGGTCTTCACTTCCTGCGCGCCGAGTTCGCCGAGATCCCAGACGGCCACCTGGCCATCGGTGGATGTTGCGGCAGGGTCGGCATCCGAAGCGCGGAAATTCGGGGTGACGCGGTCCCAGACCTTGACTTGATGAATGTCGAAACCGGTGAGGTTGCTCACGCGGTAGAGATATTCGAAGCTCTGGCCCACGAGCACTTCTTCAGGCACCACTTTTTCGAGCAAAAGCCCGCTGCTGGATTTGATGCCGGTCGGGAAGGCCATGCTGCCCTGCCGATAACGGATGCCGCCTTGCTCGAAGGTGGCGAAGGATGGGCCGTACCCGCTGGCGGGTTCTGCTTTCGCGGGGGCTGGCTCGGCTTTGGGCGCGGGTGCGGCCGCCGGTTGATAGGTTCGCTGCTGCTGCTGCTGGGCACAGCCCGCAAACAGGGCGGCTGCGAACAGGCCGCCGAGGAGAGTCTTCAGTCGTCCAAACGCAAGTGGTTTCATAATGGGTATTCTTGATTTTCGATTGATCGGTGCATCCAATGCAGGTTCGAAATCGGGTCTATAATGGGCGATCACACGGATTTCGCAACCGCTAACTTTGCCAAAAGCTTATCTTTTACAGCATGATTCGAGCCATGCCAATATGGTGCCCGACCAGGCTGGCCGACGCTTGATGAAGCGGTGCGGCGCGTTTTCCTTGGGCGTCATGAAATCAAGCTCTTGGGCGCGCTCGCCGTTGTTTTCGTTCACGCTGCTATGGAAGGTCCGGGTCAGAGACCTGCAACAATAGTGGAGCCATTCGGAGCACCGATTTTTGATCGAAGGCAGGGCATTGGCGAAGGAGCATGCCCTCCGCGGTCAAGCGACTGAGCCCAAACGAAACCAGCAGTCAAATAGACTGCTCCTCGAAGAGCCGGACTATTTCTTGAAATGCTCCTGCTTCTTGCAAATTGCTTAATTGAGCTTTCGACAAGTCCGGCCTGATTGGGTCAGGCGACGATCTCCTTCACCACATTCCCATGCACGTCGGTCAGGCGGAAATCGCGGCCCGCGTGGCGGAAGGTGAATTTCTCGTGATCGAAGCCGAGCAAGGCCATGATCGTGGCATGGAGGTCGTGGATGTGGACGGGCTTCTCGGTCGCGGCGAAGCCGAATTCGTCGGTGGCTCCGTGAACGTAACCGCCTCGCACCCCACCGCCGGCCATCCACATGGTGAAGCCATGGTGATTGTGGTCGCGGCCGTTGATCTTGCCCGCATTTGAGCCCGGCTGCGGCAATTCGACGGTCGGGGTGCGCCCGAACTCCCCGCCCCAAATCACCAACGTGTCCTGCAACATGCCCCGTTGCTTGAGGTCGGCGAGCAGCGCGCCGATCGGCTGATCGCACGCCTGGGCGAGCCGCCGGTGGTTCACTTCGATATCGTCGTGATTATCCCACGGCTGGCCATCGCCGCTCCACACCTGCACGAAGCGAACCCCGCGCTCGATCAGACGCCGGGCCACGAGCAACTGGCGAGCCTGCGTGCCTTCGCCGTAGAGTTTCCGGATGTGCTCCGGCTCGCGCATGATGTCGAACGCGTCCGTGGCTTCGAGCTGCATCCGGTAGGCCAGCTCGAACGATTGGATGCGGGCTTCGAGCGCCGCATCCTGCTGGCGTTTCCGGCTGTGCAGATCGTTCAAGCGGTGCAGCAGGTCGAGCTGCGAACGCTGCTCGCTGAGCGGCATGTAGTTGTTCGTCACATGCTCGATCAATTTCTCGATCTGCGTGTGCCGGGTGTCGATGTAGGTGCCTTGATAGACGCCGGGGAGAAAACCGCACTGCCAGTTCTGCGATTCCTGGATGGGATAGCCGCCCGGGCACATCGCAATGAAGCCGGGCAGATTCTGGTTCTCCGTGCCCAATCCGTAAGTCACCCAGGAGCCGAGGCTGGGCCGCACCAGCCGCGCCTCGCCGCAGTTCATCAGCATGAGCGAGGGCTCGTGATTCGGCACATCGGCGCGCATCGAGCGGATCACGCAGATGTCGTCGATATTCTGCGCGACGTGTTGGAAGATTTCGCTGACCTCAATGCCGCTCTGCCCGTACTTCTGAAATTTGAAGGGAGAGGCGAAGGCCGCGCCGGTCTTGCGCTCGGTCTTGGGATTCTCGAACGGGAGCAGCTTGCCCGCGTACTTCTCCAGCGAAGGCTTCGGATCGAACGTGTCGACGTGCGAAGGCCCGCCGTTCGCGAAAATGTGGATCACGCGCTTCGCCGTGCCGCCGAAATGGCTGGCGCGCGGAAGCAGGGGATTCGCATAGGCCGCCGCGGCGCTGGCCGTGGGCGCGAGCGCATTCCGCAAGAGCGGCCCCAGTCCCAGGGCTCCCATGCCCATGCCGCAGCGATTGAGGAATTCTCGCCGGGTCAGCGCCAAGTGCTCCGGATTGAGCGGATGATGTGACATGCGTCGATACGTCGTTGTCCAATATATGCTGACGCCAGCGCGGCGAGGCAAATTCAAAATCGGGACGCGTCTGCGTGGGCCGTGTCATCGCGCGCGCGCGCGTCGGCAGACACTTTTTGAACTGCCTGAGCCAACTTCGCGAAGTTGCCTGTGGCATGACTGCTGCTCTGCCAAATCGGAACCACAGGTGCCGCGCCTTTGCCGGAGCGCGACAAACGGAATGCGAGTCTCGATTCCATCCATTTGCCACCAGCACCGTTTTCGGTGCTTGAAAGCCCGCGTTTGCTTATTGAGTGCGGCCGGGCCGTGGGCTCGTGCGGTCGGCCGGTGGAGCTTTAGCGCAAGCGCGATCGGGTTGGCGGGCACCCTCGTGCTGACGGCGCCGCGAGCCGCGGCGGCAGAGGCACAACGGGGATCTGGACCGGCTATCACCCGCGCTGAGATTCACACGGAGGCAGTCGAAAGTGCGCCGAAGGAAGCCCACGCGGGCGAAGCGACCTCCGACGACTCGGAGCCGAGTGCCACCGCCGTGATGCACGAGCTGCGTTCGTTCGAGCGAACATTAGCTCCGACGGAGCGAATTCGATCCTTTTCCGTCTGGTGCCTGTTCCTGCTGGCGCTGTTCCTGGGGCGCAGCGCCATCCTGCGGCTGTGGGGCCGCTGCCAAAAAGCGCCGCGCAAACCGGTCGAAGCGGGGCCGCAACGGAAGGCCGCGCCCAAGCCTGCCGCGCCGCCCAAGGCTCCCCCCAAACGCCCGGAGTTTTATCGGCACGGCAGCACCATTGTCGCCCGCCGCCCGTAATCGCGGCCGCGTGGAACGGGAACTCATGGGGAAATGCAGGCCGGCTCAGCTCGGCGTGGCGTTTACCACATTCTCCAGCGGAAGCCCCAGCACAGCCGCGCGAGCGATCCGGGCCGAGGTGGTGCGCATCTCCTGCTTCGATTCCACGCTGCAAAACGCCGCGTGGCAGGTGGCGATCAGATTCGGCGTGGCGGCCTCCGCCGCCGTTTCGAGCGGTTCGTTCTCGATCACATCCAGCCCCGCCCCCGCGAGCCGGCCCTCGCGCAACGCGGCCAGGATCGCGGCCTTCTTGATAATCCCGCCGCGCGCCGTGTTAACGATGAAGGCCGAGGGTTTCATCAGCGCCAGCTCCGGCTCGGCGATCAAGTGGCGCGTCCCGGCCGAGAGCGGGCAGTGAATCGAAAGCACATCCGCCTGGCGCAGCAGTTCCGGCAGCGACCGGCAGCGCGCGATTCCGATCGCCTTGTCGACCCCATTCGCCAGATAGGGATCGTAGAAGCAAACCTTGAATCCCAAGGCCTTCGCCCGCAGCGCCGCCGCCGTTCCAATCCGGCCAAGGCCGATGATGCCGAACGTCAGTTCCCGGAGCCGCCGAAGTTTTTCAGTAACCCGAATCGTCCAGCCCAGGCGCTTGGCCTCCGCATCCAGCGGAAAAAGCTGCCGGCACAGCGCCAGCGCCAGCGCGATGGCATGATCCGCCACTTCTTCGGTGCCGTAATCCGGGACGTTGCAGACCGGTATGCCGCGCGCGCGCGCCGCCGCGATATCCACGGAATCGAACCCGACCCCGTTCCGGATAATCGCCCGGCAGCGGCGGAGCCGGCCGATGCCCGCGGCGGTGACGGCCACATTCTGCCAGAAGATCAGGACTTCGGCGTCGAGCAGTTCCTCCGTAAAATCCGCGTCGCTCGAGCAGAAGAAGTTCCGCACGTCGGCAGCGTCGCCGATGGTCTCGCGTTCGATGACCGCTTCGGGATCGCCCACCGGCGCCACGGCCCAATCGATGATCGCCACCAGCGGTTTCATGAGACGATGCAAGTGAGGGTCGGGCGCGCGCTATTCGGCGACGGCTACTTCGAGTTGCGCTTCGGCCAGCACCGATTTCGGCGCTTCCGGCGGTTCCTCGCCATGCCCGTTCGTGGTGCCGTTGGTTGCGCCGTTTGTGGTTGGCGGCACTGTCATTGCGCGCGCTCCATGCGCCCCGTTCTTTTCCGAGATCAACGGCTCCGCGGGCGTCGCCGCGTTCTCCTCCCCATTCCGGTGGAACTTCACGCTCACAATCTTGCTCACGCCCTGTTCCTCCATCGTCACGCCGTACAACACATCGGCCATGGCGATCGTCCGCTTGTTGTGCGTGATGATCACGAACTGCGAGTGGTCGAGGAAGCGTTGCAGCACGCGAATGAACCGGTTGATGTTCGATTCGTCGAGCGGCGCGTCCAGTTCGTCCAGCACGCAGAAGGGGCTCGGCTTCACCTGATAAATCGAAAAGAGCAGCGCCACGGCCGTCATGGTCTGCTCGCCGCCCGACAGCAGCGAGATGCTCTGGAGCTGCTTGCCTGGAGGGCGTGCCACGATGTCGATGCCGCTCTCCAGCACATCCCCCTCATCCACCAGCACCAGGTCCGCTTTGCCGCCGCCGAACACTTCCACGAACATCTTTTGAAAGTTTTCCCGAATTTTCGCGAAGGTCTCCGCGAACATTTCCTTCGTTTGCGTGTTGATGGTCGTCAACGCTTCCATCAACTGGTCCTTGGCCTTGGTCAGATCGTCGTGTTGCTCGGAGAGAAATTTGTGCCGTCCTTCGGTTTCCTCGTACTCCTCGATCGCGACCAGGTTGACCGGCCCCATCTCGTCGAGCCGGCGCTGGAGCTGCGCGACCTGCTCGGCCACGGCGGCCCAGTCGGTCGCCAGGCCGCGCGCCTCCATTTCCTGCGGCGTCAGCGTCTCGACCCGCGCCGGGCCTTCATCCGCGAACGTCAACGTGATGCACTCGCTCCGGATATCCTCGAGATTGACCTGATACTTGTCCTTCACCCGTTGAATCAGGTTCTGCACCGCCATCTCTTTTTGCGCGAGCTCGATCTCGATTTGCGAACGGCGCGCCTGCAAATCGCTCAAGCGCCGCCGCACTTCTCGTAGATTCTCCTCGCGCGAGAGGATCTCCATTTCCTGCGATTCCTTCTCCTGTTCCAGATCCGCCAGTTGGGTGTTGACCTGTTCGCGCTCGTGGCGGAGCGCCTCGATCCGCTGCCGGGCCTGTTCGATCTCCGCCAGAAACTGCTCCCGCTTGGTGACGAACGAAGCCACTTCCTGCCGCCGCGCTGCCAGCAACTGCTCCAACTCCCGGAGCCGCTGCTCGAGCGTGTGCTGCTGCTGCCGGAAGGAACTGGACACCTGCTCCTGCGTGGCCAGCCCCACCTTCGTTTCGGTCAAGGCCGTGTTCGCCCCATCGCGTTGCGCGCGCGATGCATCGATCGCCCGATTCAACTCGGCCGTCTGCTGCTGGAGCGCCTGTTCCCGCGCTTCGAGTTCCGAGGCCCGCCCGCCGAGCGCCTGCCTTTTCCCTGAACCTTCCTCCTCCTGCGCGGCCAGTCGCTGCAATTCGTAACCGACCGTTTCCAGCTTTTGCACCAGCGTCCGCTTCGAACTCTGGAGCGCATTGAACTCCCCCTGCCGCGTGGCCACCGCCACCTCCTGCGACCGCAACTCCGTCCGGACCTGCTCGAGGCTCGCTTGCAAGGCCGTTTGCTCGCTCTGCAAGGCACCTTTCGCGCGGCTCGCTTCGTTCACCTGCTCCTGCAATTGCGCCAGGCCCGCCCGCAGTTCGTCGATCTGGTTTTTTCGCGCCAGCACCGAACTGGCCGGCTTGGCCCCCTGGCCCGAGCCCCCCGCAAACACGCCGCTGGACGCGAGCGTTTCACCCTTCAAGGTTACGAATTCGAAATACCCCTTGGACTCGCGCCACGCGGCAGTCGCCGCCGGCAAATCCGTCACAATCAACGTTCGCGCGAGCAGCCGCCGCAACAACGGAAGGACCGATTCATCCGCCTGAATCACGCCCAAGGCCGGCGTGGCGCTTGCCGGGAAGATTTGCGGCAGCTCTAGTCCGGGCTCATTCGCGAGTTCGAGAGACGCGATCTGCGCGCGACCGCGTTTCCCCTCGACCAGCGCCGCCATGATCCGCTCCGCCGCGACCGGTTCCTGCACCAGCACCAATTGCAAATTCTGCCCCAGGGCCGTTTCCACGGCGAGGATGTGCTCGTCCGCCACCCGAATGCGATCCGTCAGCGAACCCAGCACATCCTGCGTGCCTTTCAACAGCGCTTGCGTGCCGGAGCTGAACCCTTCGTAATCCTGCTGCAACTGTTCCAGCACCGTCGTGCGGGACCGCTTTTCCGCCTGCTGGCGCACGAGTTGATCCAGTTGGTGCGAAGCCCGGTTCAGCTCCTCCTGCAACTGCCGCAGCCGCGCCTGCCGTTCTTCGAGAGAGCCCCGGCACGTCGCGATGTTCAGTTTCTCCGACTCGAAATTCGCGCTGAATTCGAGCAGCCGCGCCTCCAGCCGCGCCTGCTCCTCCCGCAACTGCACCTGCTCGGCATTCAGCTTTTCCGCGCGCACCACATTGCCCTGCTTGGCCAAGTCCAGCGCGTTGATCTCGTTGCGCGTGCGGCTGAGCTGCTGCGCGACCGAGAACAATTCGGCCTGCGCCTTCCGCAGCTCCTCCTGCCGGGTGGACAGGTCGCGTTCGACCGTTTGCAGCGCATCCCGCCGTTCCTGCAAGGTCTGCCGATGCGCCTCGAGCGCGGCCGCCGCTTCCGCCAGGCGCGCGGCGACACTCTCCAACTCCTGTCGCGCCCCCAATTGCCGCTCCTCGCCCTGGTTGATATCGCTCAATGCCTTCGCGTTCTGCGAATCCAGCTCCCGCAGCCGCTCCTCGTTGAACTGCATCCGATGCTCGTTCCGGTCGGATTGCGATTTCAACTCGTTCGCGTGTTGTTGCGCCGTGTGCAATTGCTGCTCCGCCTCCGCGAGCTGCTCCCGCAATTGATGCACCTCATTCTCGCCCCGCAGCACGCTTTCCGAACAAACCTCCAGCTCGATCTGCAACCTCTGCTTCCCCGCCGCCCGCTCCTCCACCTCCACCTTCAGCACATCGTACTGATGCCGCGCCAACTGCGTGTCCAGATGCTGCAACTCCGCCGCCAGCGTCTTGTACCGCCGCGCCTTCCCCGCCTGCCGCTGGAGCGACCCGATCTGCCGCTTCACCTCGCGGATCAGATCGCCCACCCGCAGCAAATTCTGATCGGTCTGCTCCAGCTTGCGGATCGTCTCCTTCTTCTGCGCCTTGAACCGCGTGATCCCCGCCGCCTCCTCGAACACCATCCGCCGGTCGTCCGGTTTGCTGGAGATGATCTGCGTGATGTTCCCCTGCGCCATGATGCTGTAGCTGGCGCGCCCCATCCCCGTGCCCAGGAACAAATGCTGAATGTCCTTCAACCGGCACGGCACCTTGTTCAGAAAATACTCGCTCCCCCCATCCCGGAAGACCCGCCGCGTCACCGTCACCTCGTTAAACTCCACCGCCACCCCCGCCGCCCGAAGCTGCTCCCCATCCACATCCCCGATCGTCAGCGACACCTCCGCCATCCCCAGCGGCTTGCGATGGTCCGTCCCGTTGAAAATCACGTCCGCCATCTCCCCGCCCCGCAGCGCCTTGGCGGATTGCTCCCCCAGCACCCACCGGATCGCGTCCGAAATGTTCGATTTGCCGCACCCATTCGGCCCGACGATGGCCGACACACCTGGCATGAAATTCAACGTCGTTTTATCCGCGAACGACTTGAAACCGAGAGCAGTCAAACTCTTGAGGTACATCGCGACGGCACCTTAAGATCGCCCACCCGGGATGTAAAGCAAAAAACCACAACCTGTTGGGGTGTCGAAACAGGACACCCCTACCGCTGGATATTCGCGCAAGTCGCTTGCCTGCTTGAAGTTGTAACGATTTAGCCCCGCTCAAGTCGTCAGAAACTTCGGCGGCCGCCCCAAAACCGATCCTGAAAAACCCGCCCTCTCGCCCGGGCCACCGCACTATCCTTTGCCCGATTTCTCCGCGCTTTTGGAGGCCAGCCACCTCGCCCCTTCTATTCGGCAAGGAGGCTGGCCAGCCACCGGCGAAACTACTCGCCTTTGGCGCGGAAGAAGCGCTTCGGCTCCGTGGCGGCATTCGCGTCGGCGAATTCGGCGGAACCGTTGACGGCATCCTTGGCGCCGAACGTTTCCCAGTCTCTCAAGTTGGACGAAGCTTCCGCGATCACCTTGCCCGAAGCGGGAGCGCTCACTTGGAACTGGAATTGGCCGTTCTGCAACCCACCCGCATGAGAGCGGGCGCGGGAGTGGCGGGTTTGAAGCAAATGACCCCGGAATAGCGGCCTGCAGCCTGGCCGGCGGCGAGATCGATAGCGGCCCAAACCTTGAGGCTTCCCGTGGCCCCTTCGAATTTTCCGGTCCCGCCGGTAATCTTGATGCCCTGTTCGTACACGAAACTATGGAGCAGGGGTTGACCGGGGCTCCCGGCGGGATATGCGGTAACGTCCGCTTCGCCGGAAGCGATAGTATCGCCCGTCCCCGTCACCCAAAAATGGACCACTTTCAATATGACCGGCTTGCCGTCGCCCACCGTGCCGCCGACGTCGACCACTCCGGACGGAATGTTGCCAGTCCAAGTCACGGAACACAATTCGTCACTACGGCACGATAGAATCTCTGCGGCTGGCCCACGGGCACGGGCTCGACGATACAACTCGTCGAGCCGGTGCTGCGAACACAATCCACCAGGGGAGTCCAAACGTTCGCGGTCAGGTCCGAACGATACTGCACTTGATAAGTGAGGTTCGAGATGCTGTTCCAACAAACTTCCACCTGCGCTGCACGGATCGCGACCAGGGGCGGAGGTTCGAAAGTGAACTGGGTCGGTTTGGGAGAGCTGAGGGTCTGCCCAGTGGTCCCAGTGGATGAGGTAAAGTTGATGATCTCGCCAAGCGTCGAGTCCCCAAGCACCGAATCGAATCTGATGGAAGAGCCGTCCGCGGTGAATTGAATGTCCAGCAACAGGTTCCCGGCCGCGGGGTCGTAGAGGAACGGCGTCGTGAGTGGGAATACCACATCAAACTGGCGCGTGTTTCCAGGGCCGGGCAGGTTCACATGAGTCCAGGTCAGCGTTCCATCGAACACGAGCACGTTGTCCGCGCCGAGATTGTCGGCAAAGGTCGAGCTCAAGCCGGTGGCTGCGCGGCTGGTCGTCGAGGCAAAGATCCGCATTGTAACCGTGCGCGGGCCGGAGGGTCCGGGTATTGTGTCGGGACGATAGGCGAATTGGGTGAGGAAGGACGGCCCGGACAGCGCTCCAAACTGAGAGGCATCGTAACTCTGCATCTCGCGCACCGATCCAGGACCGGAAGGTGAGGTGTTAGAGCTGTTGCCGTCGTCCGTGGCCAGCGAATTAGGCACGACGATGACCTGAGCGCGGAGTTCAGGCGTGGCGCACGATCCCAGGAAAGCGGCGAGAAGGAAGGCGAAACCGTCCCTGTGGCCGTGCGTTCTCTTTGTTTCCATCCGTGAAATTGCCGGGCGGCGGTCCCATGCCGCAGTGGCAACCAGCGAAGTGTCGAGGTCGGTCACGGGCGCGGACAGACAGTTTGCTCTCATGATGTCTTGGGTCTCTTGTGTTTTGTTCATGTGTTTCGAGGTCCGACGAAGCCTTCCCCGGCCCCATAAGATCCAGTCATTTCCTACAGGACGTTTTGGCGAGGAAAGTAGCGAAACTTTCTGAAATAATTGGGGAGGGCTGAGGAACCGGACTCAGCGCGGATTGCCTGGCGCTGGCTTCACGGCAGCCGCCGTTCGTTCCTCTGCGTGCCATTTTTCAACCTGGTTTCGCGTCGCGGCTTCCCAGATTTTGATGGAGCCATCCGCGCTGCCGGTGACGATCCGTTGTCCGTCGGGGGAGAAGGCTGCGGAAAACACCCAGCCTTTATGCCCTCTGAAGGTCAGCAGTTCCCCACCGGTCGTACTATCCCAGAGCTTCGCGGTATGATCTGCGCTGCCCGTGAGAATCCGAGAGTCGTCCGGGGAAAAAACGGTCGCATGAATATGCGCGGCATGCCCGCTCAGCGTCATCTGTTTTTCGCCGGTGGTCGCGTCCCAGACTGTCGCGCTCAAGCCGTGGCTGCCCGTCACGATCCGACGATCATTGTGCGAGAAAGCGGCCGACCAGATCGCCCCTTGTTGCACTGCGAGACGGATCAGTTCCTTGCCGCTTTCCACATCCCAAACTATGGCCACACCGTATCTACCCCCGCTGACCATGCGGCGGCTATCTCGAGAAAAAGCAATCGGACGCACCGCCTCGCTATGGCCTCTGAAAGTGGAGAAATGCCGGCCGGAAGCCGCCTCCCACAACCGGACCGTGCTGTCCAAGCTGCCTGTCGCAATCCAGTAGCCATCGGAAGATACCGCCACGGAAAATAGCCTGTCGGTGTGGCCTTCAAGGCGAAACAATTCCTTCCCGCTGGCGACCTCCCACACGGTCGCGGTCTGATCGCGGCCGCCCGTGACCATTCGCCGCCCGTCCGGGAAGAATGCGACGGATCGAACCGCGGCGTTGTTCGTGCGAACCCACCGTTCCCGTCCACTGCCAAGATCCCAAATACGGACTGCCCCATCCGTACTGCCGCTCGCAATTAGTTTGCCGTTGGGAGAGTAGTCCACCGACACCACGGGTGCATCATTTGCTTTCAGTGTATACACCTCGCCGCTTGCTGTGGCGTCCCACACCTTGGCGGCGTTGTCGCCGGCCGTGAAATCGATGTCCTCGCCGTCGGGGGAAAAGCGCACTCCACCGCCGCCGGTGATGATCCATTGGCCATCCGGAGAGTAAGCGGCGGAGCCAATCCGGGAACCATGGCCCTTCAGGACCCGGAGCGGCTTTCCAGTGGTAATGTCCCACACGCGTGCCGTCTCGTCATCGCTCCCCGAGATAATCCTCCGGCCGTCCGGCGAAAAGTCGGCTGAAAATACCGGTCGTTCATGGCCGTCGAAGGTCTGTTGATGGACGCCGCTCCAGGCATCCCAAAGCTGCACCGTGCCATCTTTGCTGCCGGTGACGATGCTCTGTCCATCAGGAGAAAAAGCCGCCGCAAATACGGCATCGGTTTGTTCGGCAGGCGCCATCAATTCCTTTCCACTATGCGCGTCCCACACCCTCGCTGTCTTGTCCCAACTGCCGCTCACGACGCGCCGTCCGTCCGGAGAGAACGCCACCGCCCAGACACCATGAGAGTGGTTGGTAAATTCCAACAACGAGTTGCCCGTCGTGGCATCCCATACCCTGGCCGTGTGATCCAGGCAGCCCGTCGCAATTCGCTGGCCGTTCGTTGAAACGGCCACAGAAAAGATCGCCTTTTGATGCCCTTCCAGGATGTGCAGGCACTCCCCGGTGGCCGCATCCCACACTCTGGCGGTCTTGTCCCAACTGCCAGTGACGATCCGCTCGCCGTCGGAGAAAAACGCGACGGACCGGACCGGAGCCGAGTGCCCGCTCAAAGTAAGCAACACAGTAGCGCTCGCGGCATCCCAGACCTTCGCGGAATGATCCGCGCTCCCGGTCGCGATCCGCCGGCCATTCGGAGAAAAGGCCGCGGCCAGAATTGGTCCGGTGTGTCCTCGCAGCGCCTTTAATTCCTGATACAGCGCGCGCTGCCAATAGTACCACTCGAACCCTCGCTCGGGGGCTGCGGCGGTTTTCTCCAACAACTGCTTCGCTCGGCTTGCATGGTTCTGTTCCCACGCCGCCTGGGCCAGGTTCATGCTCGCTACATACAATTGGCGCTGGCCGGCGATGCGCTCCTCGCGCTCAGACTCGGCAAAGCCTTCGGCCCGGCGCCATTGCCAGGAAGTCGTGACGAGGCCGATCACCAGCACGGCGAGAGCGAAGCCAAGCGAGGCCGCGAGGGCTGGCTTGCGACGGCACCAGCGCCGGAGTTTCTCCGGTTGGGTGATGGGACGAGCGCGAATCGGTTCGTGGCGCAGGACACGGCCCAATTCATCCGCCAACTCCTGCGCGGTCGGGTAGCGGCGCGCGGGTTCTTTCTCCAGGCACTTGAGCGTGATGGTCTCCAAATCCAGCGGGATGGAGGGATTCAACAGGCGGGGAGGCACCGGTTCGGACTGCACGACCTGCGCGATAATCTGCTCGATCGATTCCCCCTGGAAGGGGGCTCGGGCCGTGAGCAAATAGTAGAGGATGCTGCCGAGGGCGTAGACATCGCTGGGACGGCCCACCTTTTCCTGAGTTCCTCCCGCTTGCTCCGGGGGCATGAAATTGGGCGAGCCGAGTACTTGGCCGGCCAGGGTGAGGCTCGACGAGCCATCAAGCCGCTTCGCGAGGCCGAAATCGGTGACGCGCGGCTGATCCTGCGCGTCGATCAAAACGTTCGAGGGCTTGAGGTCGCGGTGGAGAATGCCGCGCTCGTGGGCATCATGGATCGCTTCGGCAATGATCTGCAAATAGCGGGCGGCCTTGGCCGGGGGCAGCGGTTGCTGCCCCACCAGCTCCGCCAGGTTCTGGCCTTCCACGTAGTCCATGGAGAAGTAGTGCCGGCCTTGGTGGACGCCGACCTCGTGGATGGCCACGATGTTGGGATGCTGGAGGACCGCGGCGGCGGAAGCTTCCGTGCGAAAGCGCTGGACGAACTCCTTCCCGGCGAGCGGCCCGGCCAGGATCATCTTCACCGCCACGAGGCGGCCGAGCTGGCGCTGCCGGGCCTTGTAAACGACGCCCATGCCGCCCCGCGCGATCTCTTCGAGGAGATCGTACTCCCCGAAGGATCCGAGAGGCGGCTTCGCCGCGTCCGATCCGGGAGAGCCGGGAACGGCGGGGGCGATCCCCGTTTTTGCTTGGACGACCTGGCTCTCGGCATGGGTCATCTCGAGCGCCCCGCCCAGCGCACACGGGGCGCACAGGCCCCTGGGCCAGTAGGCTGGCAACGGGGCCCCGCATTCGGCGCAGCGATTGGTTTCGGGCATGGGCGTCATTCTCGCGGCTGGCTGTCTGCGACAACTCCGCTTGCCGGATACAGGACAAAAAATGGCCAAAGGTTCCGCGGCAAAACGGAACTTCCCATCAACCGGCGGCCCGCCCCAGCAACGTGCGGAAGTGCCGGAGTTCTTCGTCGATCTCTTCCGGGCGCGTGACGGTCTGGGCTATTTCTTCCCGGATCAGTTCCCGATGGCGGCGGCGCATGCGTTGCACGGCGGATTTAACGGCGGCCTCGGTCATGGCGAAGTCGCCGCCCAGTTGCGCGTAGGACGAGGAGCCGGGCTCGCCCGGTTGATGATCCTGAAGCCGCTCGAACAAATCGGTTTGGCCGCGCGCCGCGTACTCGGCCCGCAGCCGGTCGAGGGCGGCTTGCAGCATGGCCTGGGCCCAGCGGCGTTCGAAAACCTGGTCCGGGGTCAAGGCATCGACCGGTTCCAGCAGGTAGCTGGCTTCGCCCGCCCGCTCATTCAGCGAGACAATCACCTGACCACCGCCGCGCTTCTGAGCCCCGGCCCTCCGGCGCTGCTCGGACAAGAAGTGCTTGAGGTAAGCCAGCAGGAACGAACGGAACTTGCCGGCTTCCCGCTCGACTTTCTGAAGGTAGTCGCGGGCCAGGAGGCGTGAAAAAAACTCCTGCGTCAGGTCTTGCGCCTCGGCCGCATCGTGTCCGTCGCGCCGAATGTAGGCGTAGAGCGGCGGCCAATAGCTGTGGCACAGTTTTTCCAGGGCCGCCGCGGAGGCCGGCGCATCCCCTTGCCGGGCCGTCAGCACGACGCTCCACTGCGTCGTGGCAAAGACGCCATCGACGCGCCCGACAGAACTTGCGGAGGTCATCCGCGGCGCCCTTGCGGACGCTGGCCCGCCCGCCGCGCCCGCTGAATGAGCGTCCAGTACGTGGTCTGGAAGCCCATCCCGGTGGCAGGCGAGTCTTGGTGTTTGAGATTGGCCGGGCGCACGCCTAGGAAGCTACCGCAACCTGGCCTCTGGGGCAAGGCGCAGCCTCGCCTATCAGTTCCTCTTTCCTGATCGTCATCAAGGCTGAGCCGTGCCAAGATGCCTCCATGCCGCCATCGCCAGACCAATCCTCCCGTGACGAACAGGAGCCATCGGTCTTCACCGCGACCCATTGGAGCATGGTGCTGGCCGCTGGGGACGGCGAATCGCCGCAAGCCGCTGCCGCCCTCGAACGCCTCTGCCAGACCTACTGGCCACCCGTCCATGCCTTTGTCCGCCGCCAAACCCCGAATTCCGCCGAAGCCGCCGACCTCGCCCAAGGCTTTTTCGCCCAGTTGCTGGCGCGCAAATCCCTCAGCCATGCGGCACCCGAACGCGGCCGTTTCCGTTCCTTTCTCCTCGCCTCGCTGAAGAACTTTCTCGCCGACGAACATGCCCGTGCCCACGCTCTCAAACGGGGCGGTGCTACGACTATCCTGCCCCTCGAAGCTCCCAGCGACGAAAACACTTTCGAACCCTCTCACGCCGCCAGCCCCGACGCCCTCTTCGATCGCCGCTGGGCCCTGCACCAACTCGAACGCGCCCTCGCGCGCCTCGCCGACGAATATCGCGCCGCCGGCCGCAGCCCCCTGTTCGACCTCCTCCAGGACTATGTCTGGGGCGAGAAAAACGGTGCCACGCTGGCCGAAATCGCCGCCCGGCTCGACCTCACCGAAGAAGCCGTCAAGAAGGCTGTCCAGCGCCTCCGCCACCGTTTCCGGGATTGCCTCCGCGCCGAGATCGCCGAAACCGTCGGCTCCCCGGACCTGATCGACCAGGAACTCCGGCATCTCCGCGCCGCCTTGGCCCCGGCCTGACGCGCCCCGCGCCAAAAGCCTGTCCCCTTTTCCGCCCCTTCCCGTAGTAACGGGTAGAATGGGCGGCACTGCCGACATCATGAATACGACCCGAACCTGCGAACGCTGCCGGACGGTCCTCTCCCCCGCCCATTCGCGCAACCTCTGCCCCGCCTGCCTGTTCGATACCGCTCTCGACCCCTATGACATGGCTTTCGCCAGTCTTCCCCCGGCTTCCGATGCTCCGGTCGAACCGCCCTCCAACTTCGGCGAGTACGAACTCCTCGGTGAACTCGGCCGCGGCGGCCAGGGCCTCGTCTTTCGCGCCCGGCACCGCCGTCTGGGCCGCCTCGTCGCCCTCAAGACCATCCCGGCCTCCTACCTGGCCGGGCCGCACGCCCGCGAGCGCTTTCTCCTCGAAGCCCGCACCGCCTCCCGCCTCGACCACCCCAACCTCGTCCCCGTCTACGACGTCGGCGAATGCGATGGCTTCTGCTTCTACAGCATGAAACTGATCGAAGGCTCCAGCCTCGATCGCGTCGGCCTCGCCACTCCGGACGCCGCTGCCCTGGCCCATGCGGACCATTTCCGCCACCTCGCCCGCATCCTCCGCAAAATCGCCCTCGCCCTCGCCCATGCCCACCAGCGCGGCGTCCTCCATCGCGACCTCAAACCCTCCAATATCCTCCTCGATGCCGAGCATGAGCCTTACCTCGCTGATTTCGGCCTCGCCCGCGATATCGACCAAGCCTCCACCCTCACCGCTCCCCAGGCCTGGATCGGCACCCCCGCCTACCTCGCCCCGGAAATCGTCCAGCACGGCGCTTCCCAGGCCACCACCGCCAGCGACATCTACGGCCTCGGCGCTATCCTCTATTTCCTCCTGAGCGGCCAGCCCCCGTTCTCCGGCGGCACCCTCGCCGCCACCCTCCACGCCGTGCAACATGCCGAACCGGCCCATCCCTCCACCCTCAACCCTGCCAACCCCGCCCTCCCCGCCGACCTCGCCACCATCTGCCTCCAGTGCCTCGAAAAAGAACCCGCCCGGCGCTACGCCTCCGCCCAAGACCTCGCCGCCGACCTCCAGCGCTTTCTCGAAGGCGAACCCGTCGCCGCCCGTCCCATCACCCCCGCCCAACGCGCCTGGCGCTGGTGCCGCCGCCATCGAACGCTTGCGGCCGCGGCGTCGCTCATTATCGTGGCGGTTCTGGCGGGAACAGCCGTGTCCACTTGGGCGCTCATTCGCGAGCGCGCCGCCCGGAGCCAGGCGGATCACCGGTTGAAGACGGCTCTGGCTTTTGTCGATGAAGTCTTCACCCAGGTCGCACCCGAAATCAGTGACGTCGCCGGGGCGGCGAAAGCAAATGAAAAACTCGCCCAGTCTGGCCTGAGATTCGTCCAAAATTTGAGGGATGGTTTGGGAGACGAACCCGCCCTCCGGTTGGCCGTTGCGCGGCAGCTTCTCTGGCTGAGCCGGCAACAGAATCCGGGGAGCGCCAATACGTTAGGCAATTACCGGTTCGGACTAGCGCACGCGCGGGAAGCGCAGGCCGTTCTCAACGATAGTTCCCTGGTTTTGCACGGCCCCGCACGAATTGAACTCGTTTATTCCGCTCGATATGCGGCCGCGCAGTGTCTGGCGGCGCTCGGCCAGATCGACGATGCTCTCATCGAATGGAGGGCGGCCTTGCCCTTGCTTGATGAGCTGGAGAGATTCCCCGAGCGCTCGCGCCTGGCTCGCCGCAATCGCGTGAACATCCTGAATAATCTGGGATACGCTCTGGTGCTGGCCAATCGTCCGCAAGACGCGGTCGATCAGTATCTGCTGCCCGCGCTCCAGGGCGCCTGGACGCAAGCAGTGAGCGCCCAGGTGCAAACCGCGACGGCCGATGAACTTGAAGTCCTGGCCAACTTGCGTGATTCTCTGGCCAGCGCCTGCCTCTTTCTCGAGCGCTTCGAGCAAATGCTTCCCTTGGCAGCATCGGCGGCTAATCTTTGGGATCACCTCATCGAACTGCACCCCCGAAACGGCCTGTATGCTTCAGCGCGCGCGGAATGCCTCGCGCAGCAAGGTTGTGCGCTCCTGTTGACCGGAGCGCGCGATCAAGGTTTGAGCCTTTTGGAACGAGCTCGCCAAATCGCTGAGGGCCTGGTGGAAAGAGACAGATCGAATGATCGATTCTTGTCCGCTCGGACGATCGTTGCCGCCGTTCGTGCCTTGGCTTTTGCCCACTGGAGTAACGAACGCTCCGCTTCGATCGCTGAACGCAACGCTCGGTTACAACAAGCCGAAACTTTTTTGGCGGACGCGGAACAGGTCGGGCGGGCGATGAAAACCAGCATTTCGCATCGATACATGGAATCCGCGCGAATTCTGGTCGCCAATGCGAGAGAGCGCCTGGCAGGCGCGAACACGAGCCCGCCGTAAGATTCCCGGTATGGCCCTTCCATTGCTGCATGTGATTTTGGACAAAGAGCGGCCATGTGCCTTGTGTCTCCTCCAGCCGCAGGTGCTCGCAGGCAGGAGTCGAGGAAAGCGGCCTTGAAATAGCTTCATATGAAAACAATGAAAGAAATGGCCGTGACCTTGATAACCGCCGGAGCGATGCAATTATCTGCGGCGCGAGCGGATGTCATCTCCGAATGGAATAAGATCGCGCATGATTACATCAACCAGAACGCGCCGGCCCAGGATTTGCGCGGCAAAGCGATGGTTCACGTTGCCCAGTTTGATGCGGTTAATGGAACTGTTGGTGGCTATTTTCCTTATGCGCTTTACATATTATCCTCGGGGGCGTCGCCCGAAGCAGCCGCAGCCCAGGCAGCCTACACGGTTCTTACCAACATCAGCCGCGCCAACATCTCTGCCCTGAACGCCGCCCTTGCCCGGTCGCTTCTCGCGGTTCCGGAGGGAGCAGCCAAGGAGGACGGTATCCGCCTCGGGAGGCTGGCGGCCGACGCCATCATTCAGCTTCGCGCCGCCGATAATCTGGATCTGCGAATCTCCCCGGCTCCAGGCACTTTGCCTGGCCGGTGGCGTCCGACCCCGCCTTCTTTGGCTGCAGGAGTCGGCGCCCAGTACCGCTATGTTGTGCCCTGGACCGCTCGTTCGGTTTCACAATTTCGGCCGGGCCCGCCGCCAGATCTGCGGAGCACGCTCTACGCCGAAGATTACAACGAAGTGCGCCTGCGCGGCGCTCGGACCAGCACGAACCGCACTCCGGACCAGGTGGAAGGAGCCCGCTTTCACGATGCCGTCGGCGACCAGGAGTATCTCGCGGCCGTGAGCGGCAAGCGTTCGCTCGCCTTGATCGACTCCGCCCGGATGTTCGCTCTCTACTACATGGTATTGGCCGACGCTCTTACCGCGGTCTTTGAGGCTAAATACGCCTATAACTACTGGCGTCCCATTACCGCCATTCGCCTGGGCGAATCCGACGGCAACGACGCCACGCCCGCAGACGCGGGTTGGAACTCCTTCATCGATACCCATCCCCATCCGGAATATCCGTCTGCCGCCTGTCAGAACACCGCGGCCACCATCGAAGTGCTTATTGATATCTATGGCAATGACCTCCCGATTTCCGTCATGACTTCGGCCTCGCCCAAACCTCGCAGCTTCCTCCGGCTTTCAGACGCGATCGATGACGTGATTGAAGGCCGTATTTCCGCCGGCATGCATTTTCGCAATTCCGGCAAGGTTGCGGTCGAAGCCGGCCGCGCGATCGCCCAAAACGCCCTCCAAAATTTTCTGCGCCCTTTGCCTAAGTTTCTTTCGGCTGGGGGCGTAGACGCCACGATACAACTGAACCTCGCCACCGGTGCGATCACACCCTTTGTCATCGAGACATCCGATGACCTCCAGCAATGGCGGCCTTGGCAGACCAACGTTCATGGCATTCTCACGATGGTGGATCCGTCCCCGGCCGCCGATCGACGATTTTACCGTGCTGTCCGTCAAAACCCCTGAACACCTTGAAGCCCGTGTTTGCATCATGGGCCTGAAGAACAACAGCTCGAACAGCCTTCCGTGTATGTCACCTTCGATAAAGGAACCGGAAAGTGCCCGTTCTAATCGGGGAACCGGCTTTACACTGATTGAACTTCTGGTCGTCATCGCCATCATCGCGATTCTAGCTGGCCTGCTGCTGCCAAGTCTGGCGAAAGCAAAGCAGAAAGGACAGGGCATCTACTGCATGAATAACCATCGCCAGCTTGCTTTGGCGTGGCTCAGTTACACGCACGATAACAATGATCGTTTTCTCGTTTCCATGCCCGCTCCCAACGGCGACGCCAGAAGCACTTGGATGACCGGAATATTGGATTTCAGCCCCTCCAATCGATCCAATTGGGATGTGGCTGAAGACCTCCACAAAAGCCGGTTGTGGCCGTGGCTCGGCAACTCCGCTGGCGTCTTCAAATGTCCAGCCGATCAATCCTTCGTTGTTCCGGCCAGCGGCCCTTTTGCCGGGCGCCGCGTGCCAAGGGTTCGCAGCATGACCATGAGCATGTGGATGGGCGGAGAAGGCGGTTTCGGCATGCCCGGAAACTTTCGGGGTCTGCCGGGTTTGAGCAGTCCCCGTTGGCGAATGTATCGCCGCCTGAATGATCTGGTCGATCCGGGTGCCTCCAGGACTTCCCTCTTTTGGGACCAGAGAGAAGATACCATCAATACCGGTTCGTTCGGAATAGATATGACCGGCTGGCCAAATTCGCCTCAACTGACCCAGTGGGTGGACGACCTTCCCGGCGCTTACCACGGACGAGCCGGCGGGCTCTCCTTCGCCGATGGCCATGCGGAACTCCGCCGCTGGCGCGACCCGCGCACCATCCCGCCGATCCAAAAAGCAAAGGCGCGAGGCCCATTCACAGACCGCCAGCCGAACAACCCTGATCTCACCTGGCTGCAAGAAAGAACCACCCGGTTGTTGGATTGAGCACGTCCGCCGCCCTCGCCGGCCGGCTCCGAACACTGCCCAATACCCCCATCTCCGGGTTGGACGGGACCTCCAGCGTCGTCCGTCCACCAAGCCCCACCCCGGCCGAGAATCGTCCTCCACTCATTTTGCGACCGCCCTTGCGGTCCAGCCCCTCGCATGCGATCTTCCATCCATGACTGCGAACCCGGCTTCGTGGTCACTCGGTTCGTGCCCGAACATCCGTCTCGACTCCGCCGCGCCCGATGTTCCGACTCGCCCTCCGGGTGCCACAGCTTCTTTTTCTGCGGGTGAACTCTGCCCGCAAGCCGTCCGGCTTATCGGTGTCCTGCCTGCTGGACCGCTGACTTTCCCCACCCATTCTCAGCCCGTCGAAATTGCCCAACACCCCCACGAAACCCGCGTAAATAGGACTTCCTGCGCCCAAAATGACCCGCCCTTCACCG
>CAYZKY010000032.1:0-43560 GCA_964478815.1 uncultured Verrucomicrobiota bacterium | reverse complement strand
GGCGCTGAGTTTAACACAGAGATCACCGAGGACACGGAGAACACCGAGAGGAGGCGGGACGGGAAGTGATGGGTTTGGGCATTCCGGGGCTTCCCAGCGGAATGTAGACTTTCTGGGGGATGGGAGGGGGGCGGTGAGGTCACGGGGCATCCCTCCGAGACTCTTCCTGGAGGAAGGGACACGGCGAGGCGGCGGGGTCGCGCGGCGGAGAATCGGAACAGGAGGCGCGAGGATGTCGCGCCTGTTGTTCGGAATCGATCCGGGCGACCGCGAATTCGGGTTCGCGATCATGGAATATGGATACCGCCGGGGAGGTGGAGGCGCAAGGGGAGGGTTGGTTTTTTGGCCGGGCCTTTGGGAAGGAGGGGGCGAGGCCTGATGACCGCCCTAGACAGCCAAGACGGCTATCCTCCCCGGAACAGGAGGGGCCGGTGGCCAAGGAACGGGGACCGCCGCTTCCGAGCACGCCGCGCCGGGCGGTAGTGTCCTAATTTGGATTCACACTATTGGCTAACCGCCTCGATGCAGCTTGAAAAAAAATGCAGAAAAAAAGCGCAAGCGAAAAGCAATGGCGAAAGAACGGAGAAAAGATTTGCCAGCAGCAAGGAAGGTGGATCGGTGCGTCGTTAGTGCTTTTTTCGTGGCGGATCAGGAACAGTAGCGCCTGTATTGCTGATGACCTTGCCAGATTTTCTGGCGGCGCAAATTCTTTTCTGTAAATTCGGCGACATTCCACGACCTTGCGATCCACGTCAATAAAAAGCGCACGAATCATGACGCGTGTACGACTTACGGAGCGCGCGTCTCGTTTCGTGTTGACGTGATTCGTCGCGCGCTGTATATCGTGTAGGATAGTTCGCACACGAAACGGTTAAGCGTATCGCACTTGTATGAGAAGCACTGAAATGCGGCTCCTTAAAACGCAGTATATCAGCGGAACTGGCTGGAAAAAGCGTTTGGAATGGTTAGAAATCGACGGTCTCCGAGGATGGGAAGGGCAACGCGTCGAATTCAATTTTCCAATGGTTGCAATTTGCGGCGAGAACGGCTCAGGGAAAAGCACGATATTACAGTCTGCTGCATGTGTTTATTACCAGAAGGGAAATCAAAAAGACTGGTATGTACCGGACTTTTTCCCGGAGACTCACTGGGATAAATTCCCACGCGCAGAGATTCGATCCATGATTCGTCATGGTGACAAAGGGTCAATTATCGGTTCCTTGCGAAAATTCCCGGATCGGTGGAGAGGCTACGACAAAAGGGAACTGAGGGATGTGAAGGTTGTTGACCTTGGGCGAATACAACCAATCTACTCACGCACCGGATTTTCGCGATTGGCGAAGACTAGCGTAAAAGAGACATCCTCCACGGCCTTGGATATGACAACCGTTGGGAGACTCTCCGAAATCATGGGAAGGAAGTATCAAACCGGAAAGATGGCGATCACGGACGCCGATGCGGATCGGCAGGTACCCGTCATTTCGATGAATGGGACAGCCTTCTCCGGATTTCACCAAGGCGCTGGAGAATTCAATGTCACGGAATTGATAGGGCAACAGATTTCCAAGGGAAGCCTCTTGCTGATTGATGAGGTGGAAACATCACTGCACCCTCGCGCTCAACGGCGTTTGATCCGTGATTTGGCGTCCGTGTGCCGCAATCTGGAAATTCAAATAATACTTACCACCCATTCGCCGTACGTACTGGAAGAATTTCCACCGGAGGCTAGGTGTTACATCCTTCAAACTGGCGGCAAAAAGATGGTTGTGTTTGGTGTCAGTCCTGAGTTTGCGATGACACAAATGGACGATGATGTCTATCCCGAGTGCGACTTGTACGTCGAAGATGAAATAGCCAAGGCTTTCCTCCGCGAAATCATCGCGTGCCATGCACCAGACCTTCTGAGTCGCGTTCAAATTGTCCCCTTCGGATCGACTGGCGTTGGTGTTTCTTTAGGAATGATGGCCAAGCAGAAGAGGTTTCCACGGCGGTCTTTAGTTCTGATGGATGGCGATGCCCCTGTCGCTGAGGGATGCAATTACCTCCCTGGAGGAGATGCTCCAGAGCGCATCGTCTTCACGGACCTGAAAAAGATCAAATGGTCTTTGCTTGGCATGCGGAGCAACCGAGGAGAGAGTGTCATCGATGATGCCTGTTCGAGAGCCATGACCTTGGGGGATCATCATCACTGGGTCAAAACAGCCGCCCAAGAAGCGAAGCTTGGAAGCGACACGCTTTGGCATATGATGGCATCTACTTGGTCATCAGAATGCTTGCAAAAGGAAATTGCTTCCGCAATCACTGATTCCATTAGGGCTGTTTTGGCTTCGCCGTGGCCATAGCACATTGAGGTTGCTTCGAATTGACGGACGATGAATTGGGCAAATAATGTCAAATTAGGACACTACCCGCCGGGCTGCGGACTTGACCGGGGCGGGGAAAGAGTTTCCCCTTCGGCATGCATTTGAGAGCGTGGCGGCAGCGGCGCGCGGTGGCTTGGTTGACGGTGATGCTGGCCGTATTGGCTGGGGTGCTGGCGCATCGAGCGGGAGCCCAGCCGGCGGCGGCGGGAGGGGATCGAGCGCCGAGCCTCGAGGATTACAAGCGGTTTGCCCTGACGCATGAGGGCGATGTGGCGCGGGGGGCGAGGCTATTCGCGGACGAGCAGCGGGGATGCGCCAAGTGTCACTCGGTGGATGGCGGGTCGGGCAAGGCGGGGCCGGATCTGTTCGCGGTGGGGGACAAGTTCGGGCGGCGCGATCTGGTGGACGCGGTGCTGCGGCCTTCGGCGGTGATTTCGCCGGGATACGGCACTGTGATCGTAGAGACGACGAGCGGGGAGGAGGTGCAGGGCATTCTCAAGGAGGCGTCGGCGGAGCGGGTGCAGTTGATGGGAGCGGACGGGAAGCTGGTGACCCTCGCGGCGGCGGAGATTCGGGAGCGGCGGGGCAGCACGGTCTCGCTGATGCCGGAGGGGTTGCAGGCGGGGCTCTCGCTGGAAGAATTCGCGGACCTGACGGAGTATCTCGCGACACTACGGCAGGCGGAATCCACGCAGGCCAGCGAACAGGGGATGCCGAGGACGATCCCGGAACTCAAGCGGCCCGTGGCGGCGCGGCCATTCTTCGCAGAGCGGCTGACGCTGCCGCAGGAAGGGGCGCAGACCGGGTTGACTTCGTTCCATCAGGTGCCCGGGCAAAGCAACGTGTTCCTGGTGCTGCATCAGAAAGGGGTGATCTGGAGGATCGAGAAGACGGGCGGGACGGAACGAAAGGAAGTCTTCGCGAACCTGGTGGGGGAAGTGTTCTATCAACGAGGGCCAAACGGGCTGCTCGATGTGGCGTTTCATCCCAAGTTCAGAAACAACCGGAAGTACTATGTGAAGTATCAGGTGTTCGAGGAAGGAACGGTCGCGACGATTATCGTCGAGAGGGAATTCGCGGCGGATTTCCGAACCGACTCGGGCCGGCCGGCGCGGCGATTGATGAAGATCGTGAGCGTGGCGGAGGATCACAGCGGCGGCTGCCTGCAATTCGGCCCGGATGGATACTTATACATCGTGATGGGGGACACCGGGCCGCACCACGATCCGCATGGGCACGCGCAGAATCTCGGACTCTTGCTGGGGAAACTGTTGCGGATCGACGTGGATCGGAGGGAAGGCGGGCTGGAATACGGGATTCCGTCGGACAATCCGTTTGTAGGGCGGGCGGATGCGCGGCCGGAGATCTGGGCGTATGGATTTCGGAATCCGTGGCGGTTTTGCTTCGATCGCGCGACGGGGGAACTGTGGCTCGCGGATGTCGGCCAGGATCGCGAGGAGGAAGTGGCCATCGTGCGGCGCGGGGAGAATCACGGCTGGAACGTGTACGAGGGGTTCGAGGCGTTCTCGAATCAGTATCGCGTGGAGGGACGCACGTTTACGCCGCCGGTCTTCGCGTACCGGCGGAAATATGGGGTCTCGATCACGGGCGGGTATGTGTATCGGGAAAATCCGAAGTCTTCGTTTTACGGGGTTTATGTGTTTGGTGACTTCGCGTCGAAGCGGATGTTTGGCGTGAAGCAGGAGAATGGGCGGCTGAGCGCGGTTCGGCAGCTTGGGACGCTGCCGGAGGGACTGGTTTCGTTCGGCATGGATGAGACGGGGCGGATTTATGCGATCGGGTACGAGGGGACGATCTATCGACTCGACTTCAGCGGCAGCCGTTTCGACCAAACCAAGCCGGACTCGCTCAAGCATTAGCCCCTATTTCGACGCCGTCCCGTTGCGGTTGCCTTGCCGGAGCGCTTCGATATGCTCCGCCTGACCCGAAAGGAAGAAATTCTATGAGCGATCACACCACCGGCGCGGCAGGAAGCATGGAAGGTTCGAAAGTTCCGCCCCCCATGCGCGGCTTCCGTCCCTTGCGGGTTTGGCCGGCGGTGCTTTTCGCGCTCCTCATCGTGGCCGCGAGGTTCGGGCCCCGGCTGGTCGAGCAAGGCACCTCGCAATACTGGATGGTAGCGGTGTTCGGGCCGATGCTGTGCTGCTTACTGCTCGTGATCTGGTGGCTCGCGGCCAGCCGGGCCACCTGGCGGGAACGCGTCTTCGGCTTTTTGGGTTTGGTCGCGGGGATGTTCGTGGTGGCTGGTGTCTCCCATCCCTCCCTGCGCGGCTCTGGAACCATGTACTTCACGCTTCCCACAGGTTTCTTCCTCTTCGCGATGACCGCGGCCGCGCTCCGAAACGCCCGGCCCTTCGCGCGGACCACCGCCGCCGTCCTCCTGGCCTTTGCGGGGTTTGCCGCATCGACCTTGCTCCGAACCGACGGCATGACCGGCGATTATCAATACGTCCTGTACTGGCGCTGGGAGCAAACCCCGGAAGAGAAGTTGCTCGCCTCGCGGCCCCAGGCAGCCGCCCCGGCATCCACGGCTGAAGCGCCCAAGGCCACGAACTCTTTTGCCAATCCGGAGTGGCCTGGCTTTCGCGGGCCGGATCGCGCGGGACGTTCCTCTGCGCCAAAAATCGCGACGAACTGGACGGCGCAGCCGCCGCAGCAGCTCTGGAAAATTCCGGTTGGCCCCGGGTGGTCGTCCTTCGCGGTCGCGGGGCGCGCGCTGTTTACGCAAGAACAGAACGGCCCCAAGGAAGCGGTGGTTTCCTATGATGCGGAATCGGGCCGGGAACTCTGGAGGACGGAGGTGGACGGACGGCTCGAAGACCCCATGGGCGGCCCGGGCCCGCGAGCCACGCCCACCCTCGCCAACGGCGGCCTCTATGCCGCCACCGCCACGGGCGCCTTCATGCGCCTCGATCCGGCCACCGGCCGCATCATCTGGAAAAAGCAACTGACGGAGCTGGCCGGCAGCAAAGTGCCGATGTGGGGATTCTCCGCTTCGCCGCTGGTGGTCGATCAGGTGGCGATCGCCTATGCCGGCGGTCCGGACGGCAAGGGAGTGCTCGCCTTCAACACAGAGTCGGGCGAGCTGGCCTGGTCCGCACCCGCCGGGATCGAGTCCTACGTTTCGCCCCAGTTCAACACGATTCAGGGCGAGAACCTGGTGGTCATGTTATCGCCGCGCGGTCTCGATCTATTCGATCCCGCCACCGGGCGCGCCAAACTCAGTTACGAATGGCCGTCCTCGAACTATCGCGTCCTGCAACCGCACCTCCTGGCGGATGACATCATCCTGCTGCCCACGACCATGAATGCGGGCACGCGCGCCCTTCGCCTCAAAAAGAACAACACAGAATTCGCGACCGAAGAACTCTGGACCTCGCGGAATCTGAAGTCCGATTTCGTCGATCTCGTCACCTATCAGGGGCACATTTACGGGAACGACAATGGCATACTCGCGTGCGTCGATCTCAAGAATGGCGACCGGAAATGGAAAGGCGGCCGCTACGGCAAGGGGCAGATTCTGCTGCTCGAAAATTCCGGGCTGCTGCTCATCGCGGCGGAACAGGGCCAGGTGGTGCTCGTCGCCGCCGATCCGGGCGCGCATCAGGAAATCGCTTCGTTCAAGGCGCTCGAAGGCAAGACCTGGAATCATCCGGTTGTCGTGGGAGACCGCCTTTACGTGCGGAATTCCGAGCAAGCTGCCGCCTACCGCCTCGCGCTGGATCGAGAATAGACTCCGAGGTTCGACGCAGTGAGTTCTGAAACCGCGGGCGATTTCCGTTGACGGCGGGAATGGGGCCTTCATGATGGGGATACTAACCAAAGTTCCCCGACGAAAGACTCTTATGCGAACGCACTTACTTCTTCCCGCGGTTCTGGCTGCAGCCGTGGTGGCTAATTCCACGGTGCAGGCTGGGCTCATTGCTTACGATGGCTTCAACTACGGCCCCGCCGGCTCGGATCTCATCGGGAACAACGGCGGACTCGGCTTTGCCGGCGGCTGGGCCGGCGGCGGCTTCAACGCGTCCATCCACGATAACTACGATAACGCGGCTGGATCGCTGGCCTTCGGCTCGCTGCTCACGTCCGGCCAGAGCGTCGCGACTTCCGCGCAGAATGCCATCTCCGGGCTCACGCGAAGCTTGGCCGCTCCGCTCGGCGATTCGGGCACGACGCGCTATCTGAGTTTTGTGATCGAGCCGCGAGGAACGGTGCATGACGGCGTCTTTAACGGTTTTTTCGGCGTTCTCTTCGAGCGGTCTTCCGAGCCGGAAGTCTTCATGGGCAAACCCGGAGGAGGCAGTCTGGAGGAATACGTGATCGAGGATCGAGGCGGCAGCGGGCAATTCTCTTCGGGGGTCTCCGTCGTCGCGGATGTGCCGGCGTTCATCGTGGTCAAGGCCGAGTTCGGAGACCTTTCCGACATCTTTACGATGTATGTGAACCCCACGCCGGGAGCCCCTGAGCCAGCCGCGGGCATCGTCAAAACTGTCGATCTCGGAGCCATTGAGGGCCTCACCTTCTACTCGACCGGCGCTCACGCACTGGACGAGTTGCGCCTGGGAGAGACCTTTGCCGATGTCACTCCCGTGGCCGCCAATGTCCCCGACTCCGCGCCGGGGCTGCTCGGCTGCGCAGCGCTGTTGGGAGTTTTGGGCTTGGGTCGACGTGTTGGTATGTCCCGGTCGGTCTTGTCGTGACAGGCGGATGGGGCTGTCAGGCGGTAATCGTGGCGATTCCGTAAGCTTCCAAATGCTGGTCGCGTGTGACGAGGATTAACCGTTCCATTTGGGCCTGAGCGACCAGGATACGATCGAAAGGATCTCCGTGGATCATGGGCAAGCCTCTCACCTGCCAGGCGTGCGAGGCCCGCACCGGCAACTCGGTGATCGCTGCCTCCTGGATCGCTTCGATGAAGCCCTGCTCGATCTCAATCAGGCCCTTCGCAGATTTGATCGCCAGTTCCCAGATCGACGCGCTGCTGAAGTAGACCAAGTTACCTCCATCCTCGATCTCGTTTCGTGCTGCCTTCGAAAGCTTCGCCGGCGCGTGCAACGCCCACACCAGGGCGTGCGTGTCCACCAAAAGGGATTTCATTGGCCCTTGAGCCTGGCGCGACGGTTCACCGGGATGACCGGTCCGCTCGTAAATGATGCTTCCAGCCCGGGCTCCGGCTCCCAACATCCTGGTTGCTCAGTCACCCGCCCCGCGAAAGCGCCCAGCTTTCGTTTGCCCGCATTCTTTCGGAATGGGACGAGCAGCACCATCGGCCGTCCGGCCTTGGCCAGGACGATCTCCTCGCCGGCCGCCGCTTCCTCGACCAGTCGGGATAAGTGAGTCTTCGCCGCTTGAATATTGATCGTCTTCACCGAGGCAACGCTAGTCTGGTCTGGTCTGGTCTGCAACGTTTATTCGCATCCTGCCAGATGGCCGCGGATATGGACCGGGGCGACCGGGTTGGGGCCGGACACGGCAAGACTTCGATCATTCGAAAATGGCGCTGGGGGGGCTGTCTGGCGGCGTCTCACCGGAGCGAAGGGCCGCCATGTCCTGGCCGAACTGCTCCAGTTGCGCGCGGAGATGCGCGTGGCGGCCGCTGAAGTCCGCCACCATCTGCTGCGCCTCGCTTGTTCGCCCGGCGCCGGAGAGAAACTGGGCGTAGCTCAAGACCGCATCCACGTTCTCTGGATACATCTGGCTGGCGAGGCGATAGATGGCTTCGGCCTCGGGGCCGTAACTCTTCGCCGCGAGCAAATTGGCTTGAGCGACGGCCATGTGCGACCAGGTTTTGAGCGCGGAGTCGGACGCGGGAGCCTCGGCGGAATTGGCCGCCATGTCGCGCGCGGTTTCCTGCCAATATTGGAGCGTGCCGGCTGCCGTTTCGGCGGAAAGGGTGCCTCCATTCTCCGCCCGCAATTCCATGATCGGGCCGAGCGACGTGGATTCCGCGTAGAGGTCTTTGAGCGGGAAAGATTCTTCCATGGCGAAGGATAATTCCGGATTTCGGTCCAGGATATCCTGCATCATCCGCTCGGCGATGGTCATCACCGCCACCCGGCCCGAGGCCTCGACCTTGCCATCGACCATCCGGATGTCCTCGCCGGGACGGAGCTGCTTCGGTTCGTCCGGGAATTGTTGATCGTGCTCCAATCGTTTGCCGGCATCCTCGATGTATTCCGCGAAGAAACGCTTCTCGTCATCGGGCGACGGCAAGTTGATGCGGTCTCCGTGGAGAAAGCGGACGTACTCCATATAGCGGGAATCGACGATGGCGTTTTGCGTGAAGATGACGTGGGAGTCGGCTCCGCTGGTCTCATTGAGAAACGTGGGCACGAAGCGCCCCGAGTCGGTGCCGCCGACATAGACCATGCCGGGCCGGAGCGAGCCGAGGATGGATTCGCCATAATCGAGGAGTTGCTTCGCCGGCCACAAATGCGCCTGCTCGGCGGCGCCGTACGCTTCCAGAATGGCCGGCCAGTAGGCATTGATCGATGGATCGTGCGTGGAGCCTTCGTACTGCCCGGAACGCTGGGCGAAGGCGGAGAAGCGCTGTTCGATGTCCTCCCAGTGGCCGCGGGCGAGGGCCTCGAAGAATTCCGCCACCTCGGCCGGCACGGTCGCGCCATCGCGCGCGGCGATCCGCTCCACGATCTCACGACGGCTCTCCCCAAACTGGGCGAGTTTGGATTGGACGATCTCCTCCGCGGTGCGCGGCGTATCGGACCAGCGCTTCCACTTCGGAGCGGCCGCCGCCACGGAGCCGGCCCCGGGCGGAATCTGGACATTCTTGAGGCTTCGTTCCTGCTGGCCGGCGGTCGGACGCCAACCCACGCGCGATTGGAGCCAGATTCCGACGACCCCGAGCAGCACGCATGCGATCAACAGACGCCAAAAAGCCCGGTTGTGCGGCGGGTGTTCGTGCGCGGGCGATTCCGGTGCGGGCTCGTTCATGCGGTGTGTTTCTGACTGAGAGACACCACGCCGGTGCGGATTTGTATATCCCGCGAGCGCGCGAAGTTTTCCAACATGGGACGCGTTCTTGTTCGCCGCCGGGTCCATCTGTTAGGCTCGGCGCAGACATGGAACCCGCGACTGCACCCCGCGCCCTCTCTGCGAAGGGCAAGATTTTCCGATTTCAGGAGGGGGGACTGGTCGTGGTCATTGTCGTGCTGGGCATGCTGCTCTCGCTGTTTGGCGGAACGGTGCGGATGCCGGCCTTCACGACCTCGCCGGAGGGCGAGCGCGTCCCGGCGTTTGTCGAGCATGCGAATGGGGAACGGGAGCGCCAGTTCGTCGAGAAGAACAAGTTTTTTAACGCGCAGAACCTGACGCAGTTGGCGAAGGACACGAGCTTCATCGCGATCATGGCGGTCGGCGCGACGATCGTGATCATCTCGGGCGGGATCGATCTTTCGGTGGGATCGATCTATGCGCTGGCCTCGGTGACGGCCGCGATGGTGCTGAATCATTACGGGCCGGAGGGGCCGAAGGCGGAGACTTCTGGAATCTTCAGTGTCCCCTTGGGTGCGGCGGTGTGCCTGGGAGTCGGCATCGCCTGCGGTTTGATCAACGGGTTGTTGATCGTCTGGCTGCGGGTGCATCCGTTTATTATCACGTTGGGGACGATGGCCATCTATCGGGGGATCGCCTTCGTGCTGACCAAAGGCCAGTCGATCGGCAGCTTCCCGGAGAGCTTTCGCGATTTGATCCGCTTCGAGCTCGGGTCGGAGCGATTGAGCGTGGTGCCGCTGGGGGTGACGATTCTGGTGGCGATGGCTGGGGGAATTTACCTCGTGCGCATGGCCGCCGGGCGGCGTGTCTATGCCGTCGGAGGCAACGAACTGGCGAGCCGGTATAGCGGCATCCGGGTGGAAAAGGTGAAGCTCGGGGTCTTTTTCCTGTCGGGATTGACGGCAGGCATCGCGGCGTTGCTGTCGCTGGGATACTATGGTGGCGCGACCTCCGCCGATGGCCAAGGCTACGAACTCGATGTCATCGCGGCCGCGGTAGTCGGCGGCGCCAGTCTAGCAGGAGGAAGGGGGACGGCCCTGGGCGCGCTTCTCGGAGCACTCGTCATCCAAATGATCACGACCGGCATCCTGATCCTGGGCATCGACCAGAATTACAGCCGGATTATCATTGGCGCGTCCGTCATCCTGGCGGTGGTGTTGGACCAATTGAACCACTGGCTGGCGCGACGGCGGCTGGCCGCGCGCGCCACGTAACGGGCATGCACCGGCGCGGTGCCTGGTCCGGGGCGCGACACTTGTTGCGTCGGTCACCGCGCCGCCGGAAAAATCGCACCTTCCGGCAATTCTGGTTCCTCGCTGTTTTCAGTGGAATGGGATTTTGAGTTTGGCGGCGACGAGATAGAGGATGGCGATGAGGCGGACGCTGGAGCGGTAGCCGCGGGCGCGGCGTTTGACGGCGGAGAAGACGCTGGTGAGCCCCTCCATGAAAGCGTTGGTGATTTTCCCCGGCCAGTGGGCCAGGATGCCGTCCAGGGGGGTGCGCACCATTTTGGCGGAGCCGAGCAGGGCCGCGAAGTAGTTCTGCGGCGCGCGGGCCGCGCGCCGGCGCACCCAGCGGCACCACACCTGAAAGCGCCGTTTGGCTTCGGCGGCCGTGGCGCTCCGGCAAATGTCCTGGAAGACCAGCCGCGCCTGGCAGGCCTTGGCCGTCCAAAGGTTCTTGGGCGCGATGCGCCCCCGGCGTTCTTGTTCCTTCGCGGCGAGGTTTTCGGGGTTTTTGCGCCAGATCCGCCGCCGGATCGGGCTGGGCGATGACGTGGTCTTTGTCGAAAACGATCTCGGCGTTGCGGCACCCTTCGGACACGGCGGCGCGGTAGGCCTGGCTCATGTCCATGCTCGCGTGGGTGAGTTGATGCCGGTGCCCCTTATGCTTTCCATGATCAGTCTTGTAAACCGTTGATAATCAACGCCAATTTTTGTCTGATCATGGGCGGTAAGCAGGTCGAAAAGGAACAGGGAACTACCCTGGTGAGAACCTGGTCGTGTTCGATCCAGCCTTGACTCCGAAGCCGCTGGGTGAACCCATAGCAGTCGCCCTGGACGCTGATGCCCTGCGCCTGCGCGAGGGCTACTTCTGGAACCAGGGCGAGGCGCTCACCATTCCCGACTTCTCAGACATCCCGATCATCGGGTCAGCTTGAAGCCATATTGGATGCCGCTGAACTCGGTGGGCAGGATTTTGGTGAGTTGGTCGGTGACGCGCTGGCGCATTTCGACCGCCAGCTCCATCAGCGGGTGGATTTCCTCGCTGGCCAGGGTGTCCGGGTTGCGGTGCGGGTGGAGCAACTTCAACAAGCCCGCCGCCGTTTTTTTGATCGCGTCCTGGTTGCGCCCGGTCATGTTCCCGAAGTCCACCCAGGCATTGACGTGCGTCTGGAAATTCCGCCGCCGCAGCTCCGCGAAAATCTCGGCCATGTAATCGGTCAACAGCCCGTAGCCGGTCGCGTAGTTCTCCGGTCGAATCTTTGGCATCTCCCACCCTGGCAGGTAGCCGTGGATGCGATCCAGGAAGGCCGGGTCTTGAAGTTCGTCTGGCAGCACGGCGAACAGGTGCTTGTAGCCCTCCTCCGGCTGCTTCAACTCCAGGTTGGTGTCGATGTTGCCGCCCAGGACCACCGAACACGGCGCGGAGAACTCCTGGTCGCCCCGGCTGAACTTGCCGGTTTGCATGTAGTCCTTCAGGACGCTGATGCTCGCCTCGGCATCGTCGAAATCGGTGTTGGCGATCTCATCGAAGAACACGACGTGCTTCAGTCCGATGACGCCCAGCTTCCGGGATGCCTTGTTGTAAAAGAGCGTGGCGGGCGTGGCCTTGCCGCCCGACACCACGAAGGCACGGTTCGACGTGTTGCGGAACGTGTAGGTTTTTCCGGTCTCGCGGGGGCCAAGCTCGATCAGGTTGTAGTTCGACTCCACGAAGGGCACCAAGCGCAGCAGCATGAGCAGTTTGACCCGGCGCTCGAATTTGGCCGGGTTGAACCCGATGGACTGGATCAACAGGTCAAGCCACTCGTCGCCGGTGAACTCGACCCGCTTGTCCACGAAATCATCCAGGTTGAGCCGAGTGTATTGGAGCGGAGTGAACTCCCGGATGTAGAAGGGAAACTTGCGGCTCTTAATTTCGTAGGTGCCGTCGTATTCGATCTCCATCGTGCCCCAGGCCCCGCTGGTCAGCAGCACGTCGCTATACTGGGCCAGGACTTTCTGCGCGACGCGCACCGTGTCGTCGCCCAGGGCGGGCACGCTGGCCCAGTAGTGGTCACGGCCTTGATCCAGCCGCACGGACAACTGGCCCAGGAGCGTGTATTGGCCGCGCTCCTTGATCCGGCTTTTGATGAGTTCTTTCTTGGCGCTCTCCGAGTAGTGCTCCGAGAGAATCCGATCAATCTTCTTCTGCCCGTCCACCGGGTTGCTCGGCTCTACATACCGGCTGACGAGGTATTCCATTACGAAGCGCGGAAATTCTTTGTAGGCTTCGTTCCATCGCGTGAGCGGCTTCAGGATCACCCGGTCGCCCATCGTCCGGGCGATCTTCTGATCCAAAGCCCCCAGCGGCTCGGATTTGTTTACAATTTCGTCTGGCATGAAAAAAACTCCTTCTATACTTCGTCAAAGCCCTTGAGCGCGTCGGTGTCGAACTTCACCGCCTTGGGCTTGATCTTGACCGGGATGGACGCCCGTCCGTCGAGCGCCTCCCGCCAGGTTCCACTTAAATCGGTGTGCCGCAGCCGCAGCGTAACGGCGCTGACGGTGCCCGTGGGATCGGGTTCGCGGGCAGACGTTTCCCGGTATCGCGCCAGCACCGAGGCCGTCAGCTTGGCCGAGGCCGCCGGTGCCAGTTGCGCCTGGTGCTGGAAGATTTCCTGGCCCAGGTTGTTGGCGACCCGCACTTCAAACTCGATCTCACAGTTGCCGGTATTCCGCACGCTAAACGGAAGCTCTACCACTGCGTCCTCCTCGGCCTGGAGCACGGTTGGCAGGTCCAGCAATTCCGCCCTCGCCGTCTTCTCCGTCACCCGCCGCAGCACCACGCCCGGCACCACGGCTTCGGCCAGCGACAGCCCGCCGTGGCTGTAGCGCGGCATGATCTTCGTGCCATCGCGCATGAACCACCGCCTGCCCAAGGCCATCCACACGTCCTGGGTGCCCGCCGCAATCTTCACCGCGTCCGGCATGGCGGCGGGCGCAAAGCCCTCGACGTAGCGCCAGCGGATGCTCTCCTCCATCGTCAGGCCCGCCTTCCTGGCTTCGGCCTCGGCGACAGCGACCGCATCGCCCTGGAGCAGCTCTTTGAAGCCGTGGTCCGAACTCAGGACCACCAGATCGTCCGGGCCGATCCGCTTCAACAGGTCATCCAAGATACCCCGGAGGCCCGCGCTCTTGTCGCCGACCATCTTCGTGCGGATGACATTGTTCAACGAAGCCAGGTCGCCCTCGAAGTCGTGTGCTTCTTCGTCGGAGACCGGGTAGATCAGCACGTTCAGCAGCGGGGCATCCTTGTCGGTAAAGCCGAGCTTCTTCCGGGCCTTGGTGGTGTCCGCGCCGGTCACGTAGCGGAGCTTGGTCTTCGCCTCCTGGGCGGTCAGACCCATGCTGACGGCGAACAGTTGGGCCTCGTCCTGGTTGAACGCGCCTTTGAACCCTTTCCATTCGCCCGGCACGCCGCCCGCCAGCAGGCCCGTCCTGGCGATCTCGGTGTAGCTCGGCAGGACGCAGTAGTAGGGCTGGTCGTCCACTTTGAAATCCACCGCCAGCAGAGGGCGCACGACCCGCTCCCAGGTGTCCAGCCTCATCCCGTCGAAAATCAGCACCCACACCCTGCCCGGCAGCGTGTCTGCCGCGATCTGCTTCACGTCGATCCTGGCGCAGAGCAAACCGCGCACGTTCCTGGCTCCGCGACAGAACTTCTCCGGGTCGGGGCGGACGAAAGCGGCCAGCGCATGGTCCAGTTGCTCCAGGCGCTCGACAACGCGGCCCTTCAGCGACTCCGGCGTGGGGCGTTGCTCGTCGGTGCCGAACAAATGCTGCTGCCCGCGCTGGATCAGGTCGTCATCGTCGAACTCGGCCAGGTAATGCGCGGTTTGGGAAACTTCCAGCTCCAGCAAGTGCTGCCCGTTCTGGACATACCAGTCCAGGAGGGCGTCCGCGTGCGAGAACTTCGGTAGTGGCACCGTGAGACCGGTCTCCGCCCGCCGTAGGGCCAGCAACAACCGCAGGCCAGCTCGGCACTGCCGCGCCCGCTCCGTCGCGGCGGCGGTGTCCGCCAGCAGCGGATGCTTCTCCAAGCCCGGCACCCAGGCCAAAGCCTGGCCCGATGGCTTGGTGAAGAAGCCATCCAGGGCCGACCGCAAATGTTGCCGCAGGATCGCGGGCGTGGTCTGCGCCAAAATGAACTCGGCGTCCGCGTCACTGCCGGTTACGGGCGGCAGTAGAGTCAGCACCTTGGCGGCGCGGGCCGGAGTCAGAAAAACCTCGGCGCGTTGTTCGATGGCCGACCATACGCCGCCCTTTTTCAGCGCCGCGATGACCTTCGGCGCGAGCTTCTCCATGTCGGCCAGGCGCGGGTCGGGCGGGAACAACTGGAGGCCCGCCAGTTGGGTGGATGGATTTTGGAGCTTCACCTGGCCCGCGAGATCACGCAGCACCAGGTAGCCCGCCAGCTCCTCCGGCGCGGTGTCGGTCCAGAACAGCAGGTCTTCCACCTGCTCGCGGGCGGCTTCATGGACGACTTGTTGGATAACGTCGCGCCGGGCGCTCAGGTCTGGCCTGCCGACCAGCAGCCTGATGGCGTGGGCCAGGAACTCAGCCGGTTCAATCTCGTCCGTCCAGATGTCCTCCAGGCCCAGGTCAGGGTGGTGGGCCAGCAGGACCATCGCGGCGACCTGGCCACGGCCCCAACTGTCCGGCTTGCCCCATCGCTGGATTAACTTGTCGGCGGCGTCCTGGGCGTAATCCAGCCGCGCCAGCAGGTCGGTCTTGAACCGGCGCAGTTCCGCGACCGGGCAGTTGATCTTCGGCGTGATGCGCCGGAAAAACGCGGGCACCGACAGGTCCAGCGGCTCCCCGGCTTCATTGCGGGCCAGGATGTCCGCGACGTGCGAAACATCAATCGGTTCGCCGGACCCTGCGCCACGGGTCAGCACGATCACCACCCTGCCGTCCGCCGATGCCTGGCGGAACCGGAGCCGGAACGCCAGGTCATCGCCACGAAATACAACCAGCGCCCACTCCCGGCCTGCCGGATCAACGACGGCGGGCTTGTCCAGCACCCTGGCGTCCGCCAGGAAGCGATCCGAGTCAATCGCTACAGCGACGCGGGCGTCACCTGGCCGCTTCTCCAGCCATTCATAAAACAGTTCGGATGGGGTGCTCAGGGGCATGATGGTCAGATTCCCAGGTCCATCGTGGCTTGGCTGTCGTCCTTCTTCTTGGCGTTGGCCGCTTCCTTCTCCTGATCGGCCTGGCTGGTGATCTTGCTGGACGCAGCCCGACACTGCTTCTCGGCGCGGCGGAACACATCGGCGGTGACGTGATCCTTCAGGACGGACTGGAACAGGCGCGTGATAACCCGATACGCTTCATCGGCGTCGAATCCGCGCAGAGCGGGCAGCGCCTCCGCTTGTTTCTCCTCGATGTCCCGGCAGGCTTTATACAGCACTTCGATCCAGCGGCAGCGTTCATCGTCGGTCGTCGGGCGGGCGAGCGATCCACCCAGGTAACGCTCGGCGTCGTGGAGCACGCGGCGCGAGCGGTCGTCGTTCATGCGCTCGCGCTCCTCGGCGGTCGGCTCGCGCCAGCGGTTCGTATCGGGGTCGCGCCAGAAATTCTCGGTGAGCAGAAAGTCGAGGATCAACGACTGCGACAGCGCGGCGGGGAGCAGCCCCGTGGCCCGCATCCACAGCGGCTTGAGTTCGCCGATCATCATGGGGCGCACACTGAGTTTCTGTCGAAGCCAATCAATGGCGCTGACTTCATCCTTGACGGTGATTTCCTCGGTGATGAACCCGTTGCCTCCGTTACCGCCCACGGCTTCGCCGCGCAGATACCAACGCTGGCCAACTTTGCGGAAATAGCGGGCGCAGACGCGCTCGATGAACGGCAGGTTGAGCCGCTCGACGCTCACGCCTTTGGGGATGAGCACGTTCATCAACATGCTGTTGATCGTCGCGGTGGTGCGGTGCTCGTCGTTGTATTTGCCCGGCTCGGTCTTGATCCGCTCCGGCAACGTCTGGAGATGCTGGCGCACGGCATCCGCAACCTGGTGCTCAAGGTCATGGTCCGCCGCACTGACTTCGGCGCGGGCCACGGCGGGCTTGTGGAGGTTAAACAGCACATCCTTGTCCACCACGTCTTCCTCGCCGGTAGCGCCTTTCGTCTGCTTGAAAGACTTCTGGTCTTTGTCCAGCAGGAGCATGTTCGCAATCTCAAAACCTGCTTTGCGAACCGCGTCTTTGACGACCTCGAACACCGCACCGTCCGAGTTATTGAACTCGATGGTTGCCCAGCGACCCGGTTTGAGAAGTCGAAACATTTCGGCGAACGCTTGCTGCATAAGGCGTGCGTAATCAGGCAGACGCTTCGTGCCGCCGTCATTCTTGCGATGGACGACAGCTTCAAGGAGTGAATCCGTATTCCTGCCTAGCCATGCTTCCAACATCAAGTTCATCTCGGAGTAGTAGATGTTGGAGCCGAACGGTGGGTCGGTGAAGATGTAATCGACTGAATCAGAGGGGATGGATGCAAGATTCGTCGCACTTCCACAGAGCACCGCTGGCGTGCCGCGTGGATTCCACGCAGGAATCGAACTCAACGTCACATCAAACTTCCGTTCCACTTGTCCCAAGAAGTGCTGCTCAATCGAAATCGAAGGGATATACAACGTGCCCGTCATGGCCTTTTGGATGGGCCACGCATTGCGGCGCGAGCCTTGGTGCATGATGGCTGTCACTACAAACTGTATGAACCGACTCAGCCGCAAGTCTTCGATCCGCGCCGCTGCTGCCCAGAGACACGCGATTGCTCTCAAGTTCCGAACCGTATAAAAGTCGGTGACCTTCGTGATGTGACGGTTTGACAGCGCGTTTCTTCGGTATTGTGGGCCTGCCGGGTCAAAAGAGGTTTCCGGGTAGAAATATGGAATCTTGGCTAACTCAATCTCTCGAATGCGCGTCAACTCAAGTGCTGTGATTGGTCGGCTGGCTCTGCCTGGTGCGAGGCGAGGAGAGCTTCCCTTCTGCGACTTGAACTCCATCATCTCATAACTCGTAAAAACCGGAACTACGGCGCTGCGTGGGATGTCTGTCTTAGTCCATTTGCAGGGGCAATGCGGACAAGCGAACTCAGAGGCTACCGCCGCCGCTTCCACATCTACAGCCACATTCCACAGAACGATGTCTTTGCCACAACCTCGCGCCACTCGCTTTTTCGACACCATCGGCTTGCCTGTATTCTTGCCCCGCGTGCTGATCTTGCCGGTGGGTTCTTCAAGAGTGATAAAACCTTCACACCGGTAAACGTCAGACCAGATGGTGTATTGGATCGTGGCAGGGATGCATATCCACCGCTCGACGTTGGCCACATCGAGTTTGCCCCAGTCCTTGTCACGCGGCAGTTCCGTGACCGGGTAGCCGAGCCGTTCCTCGACCTGGGCCTTCGCCAGCATTTCCCAGGTGCGTTGCTCGCCGCCGAGCAGTGTGTGTATGGAACCAGTGGGCGGGTTCTTGAGGCGGCTGGCCACGTCGGCATTAGCCGGATCATACAGGCCCACCGCTGGCTCGTAGTGCTCCGTGCCGTAGAGCCAGTCGAACTTGTCCTTCACCGCCGCCTTGATCCGCTCGAACTCGCGCTTCAGGGCCTCGACATCAACCGGCGTGTTGTAGTTGTAGGCAATGTGGCACGCGGCGGGCGACAGGTCGTTCAGGATGCAGGCACGCGGACCAACGCGGTCCTTGAGTTCCGGGAACTGCTCCAGGATGTCGGCGGGCGGGTGGGCGCACATCTGCGCCGCCACGCCGGTCATGCCCGACCCGCAGAACACGTCCAGCACCAGGTCGCCCGGCTGGGTGTAGTGGAGGATGTAAGGGATGATGCTGCGCGGCGGGACTTTGGTGTGGTAGGAGTGCGCGTTGTAGATCGGGTCGTTCTTGCCCTCCTTGATGTCCGCCGCGAACGGGGGCCGGTCGTAATCGTCTTTGGCCGGATCGTAGGGCCGGACATGCCGGGCCAGGAACTCGGCCAGGTTTTGGTTGTCGGAGCTGCCCGTCACACCGCGCCCCCTTCCTGGTCCAGCAGGCGGCTGTAGAGCTTGAGCCGGTCTTCCAGCACGCTCTTGGGCGGCAGTTGAGTGAGATACTCGGACACGCGCATCTTGTGCGGGCCGTGGCTGAGCAGCAGCTCGACGTGCTGCCGTTTCTTGGACGTGCAAAGTATGAGGCCGACCGGCTCGTTCTCCGTGTCCTGCCGCCACTCGTTTTGCTTCAACCAGGACAGATACAGGTCCATCTGGCCTTTGTCGGCGGCGGCGAACGGGCCGATCTTCAGGTCTATCGCCACAACGCAGCGCAGGCCGCGATGGTAGAACAGCAGGTCCAGGTAATAATCGTCGTCGTCGATCCGCATGGGAAACTGGCGGCGGATGAAACAGAAGTCGCTGCCCAGCTCGGTCAGGAATTGCTGGAGGTTGGCGATGATGGCGGCTTCCAGGTCTTTTTCGGAATACGCGCCCTTGAGGCCCAGGAAGTCGAGCAGGTAGGGGTCTTTGAAGGCGTCCTCGTAGCGCACCGTCTCGACCGGGCCGCTCTCCTTCTCCAAGCGGACCAGGGCGCGGGTGTCGCTGGACAGGGCCGCACGCTCGAACAGGGCGCGGTTAATCTGGCGCTGTAGTTCGCGGGTTGACCATCGCTGCGAGGAGGCTTGCCCGAAGTAGAATCCGCGCTTTAACCCCATCTCCACGCCCAGCAGGATGCGGTAGTGCGTCCATCCGAGATGCCTGTGTTTGGCGAAGTCTATTGCGAGGCGGTGCTCGGACTTGGCCATCACGAGTGGCTGACCTTTCTCAGCACCGGATTCTACAGGCACCGCCTGTAAAATGTCTGACGCCTCGGATTTGCCAACCGCTGGCTGGCGAATCCTGGCGCTGGCGGATTCTGCCGCCAGCGGCGGCAGATTGTGCTGGCCAGATTCTACAGGCACCGCCTGTAAAATCTCAAAGCCCTCAAAGAACCGGCGCATGTCATTCAGGTTGCTTTGCGAATACCCACTCCCGTATTGCCGTGCGAGGACTTCGGCCAGGCCGCGCAGCAGTTGCTCCCCGTAGTCCGCCCGCTTCGGGTTCTTCTGGATGTCCTGGGTGATGACCCGTCCCACGTTCCAGTAAAGCCACACCAGGGTCAGGTTGGCGGTCGAGACGACGTGCTGGCGGGCCGCTTCGATGAGCGACTGGATTTCCGGCAACACGCGGGCGAAGCCCGGCAGGTCCGGCGCGGCAGCGCGGCGTTTTGGGGCGGGGCGCTTCATGGGCCGTCAGCTCCCGGTTCATCGAGGCGGAACAGGACGCGGACCCGTTTGCCCGCGCCGTGCTTGGCCTTGGCGTTCTTGATGGCCGTCCTGAGCAGGCTGGTCAACTTCGACAGCGACTCCTCGATGCGCTCCTCCTCGACCGCGCCGATCTGGTTGAGGATCGGCTGGAGGGCGACAGTCTCGTGGACGATGTTGGCCTCCTGGAGGAGTTTTCTCAGGAACGTCACCAGGTCGTCCGTGATGACGCCGACCAACTTGTCGGCGTCGGCGATCTGGATGATCTCCAGGAGGGACTTTAGATCGGCCCGGTTGCTCTCGTCCGCCGCCTTCTTGAGGATGGCCGCGATAGAGGCATCTTTGAGCCGTTGGATGCGGTCGGCCAAACCCTGGGCGATCCACGATGATACCCGCTCACAGTCTTTCTGCGGCAGCGCCTTCGCGGGCGCCCAGTCGCATTTCGGACAGACCGCGTTGGACCCCGCGATCTCCGCCTCCGCCGCGTCCGGGCAGAGCCAGGCGGCAGATTCGAGTTGATCGAGTTCAGTGCCGAGATTGCCGGTGCTGGGCAAGGGCGGGCCAAGTTCGGTCACCGTGTTCAGGCGGTTCAGCGCGATCACGCGGGGCCGGAGGGCCTGGGCACTGGCGGCGATCTTCTCCAGGCTTTCGTAGAAGGCGCGGTGCGCCTTGCGATAGCCTTGGACGTAGTTGCCCTTCCATTTCTCGAACGAGTCCAGCCGCGCCGGAATCAGATGCGGGCTGGCGAACAGCGTGTCGAATTTGAAGAAGCCGAGGTTGGTCTTGCGCTCCAGCTCGATGCCCTTGTCCACGTCACACGCCGCCGCCAGGTAGTCGCGGGCCTGGCTGATCTCGAAGGCGCGGTCGCGGAGCTTGCGGGCCTTGTCGTGTTCGGCGAACGCCTCTTTGAACTTCTCCGGCGCGGCGTAGCTCTCGCGGACGGCAGCGTCGAACTCCTGGTAGGATGCGGTTGCTACCAGGATGTTCAGCCGGGCGTTCAATTCGGTGAAGGATTTCGGCACTGCGCCTTCCAGCTTGTCCGCCAGCGATTTCAAACTGTGGTCCACCGCTGGCAGTTCCTCCTTCAACTTGGTCAGGACGGCGAGCAACTGATCGTTGCGCTGGAGTTCCTCATCGGGCGTGGAGGCGGGCTTCAGGCTGTCATCCAGGACGCGGGCATAGGGCAGCACTTCGTTCCAGCCCTTCTGGACCGAGGCGACGATGCGGGCACCCAGGAGCGCCTTGTCCATCTGGCTATTCCATTTACAGAGGCCGAGCGTGTGGGCGGTCAGCTTGTTCGCGGGGAGCGGCTTCCCATTGGTGAGTTGAATCTGCGTGGCCGGATTTAACGCCAGCTCGTAGCCGCCCGACTTGACCAGGGTGAACAGGTAGAGGTTCGCCATCTCCTGGGTCAGGCCGTAGGGCGGGCGGCACAGGGCCTTGTGGATGTCCGCAATCGGTTTGTCCGGGACGCCGCTCAACTCCTTGCGGGCTTCGGCCAGGGCTTGGGAGGCATCGGGCTTGAGTTCGTTGGGGTGGGATTTCTGCGTCAGTTCCAGGCCGACGCCGAAGTTGACCACCGCGTCCTTCTCCGCCGTCGCAGGTTCTTTTGTAAACAATCCCGCGAAGACCTTCCGGGCATCGGTCTCCGTGAACTCTTTCTTGAGTTCCTTGGGGCTGAACAACGGCGTGTCGTAGGACTTCTCCAGGAGCCGACCGGCGAGCGATTCCTCGCGCTCTTTGGGCGTGGCGAAGACCTCGACGGCTTTGATTCCGTAGCCCTTTTGCGTGAGTATCTGGCCGCGCCGGAACTCGTCCTGCTGGCACTTCAGGAGCGTCTTGACGGCATCCCGACGCTTGCCATCGGCGTAATCGCGCAAGCTGGCCTGGTTGGGGGCCGCGCAGGTGCGCTTCATCTCCTCCGCCGCCAGCATATCGGCCAGGGCATCACGGGTGCCTTCCGTAAGGTCTTCGGGACGGCAGACGGCGACCCGCGTCTCCTTGAGGGCAGCGGTGATCTTCGTGTCGGTGTCGGAAGGCTTGCTGACCAGGTAAACGATGCGGAAGTGCTGATCCGTGTTCTTGATGTCCTCGCCGAACTCGTCGCGCCAGCGGTCGGACAGGACGATCTCGCCGCCGTAGGCGATCTTGTGGAGCTTCCGGGTGGAGGCGGCGGGCTTGTGCGGGAACTGGTATTTCGGCGGCGCGTTGGTCTGCCTCTCCATCGACGTGCGCTGGTCGTTTGGCGCGAACGCGGCGAACAGCCCGCCGTTAACACCCAGCTCCGCCTGGGCCTCCGGCGTGATGTCGGGCAACTGCCAGAACAGAGACTCCAGCCATTTCTCATCCTGGCGATTTTTGTCCTGGAGGAATTTCTTCTTGAGCGGCGCGAAAAACTTCACCGGGTTCGCCTGGACCACGCTGGTCTCGTAGGAGTAAACCGCGACCTCCTCGCCGCCACGGGTCTTCTTCTCTTTGCGGACAGGGAAGCCGTGAGACAGGAGCTGTTCGAGGATGTTCTCGGCCTGGGCGGTCGCGCCAACGGCGTCGTCATGGAGCCATGCGGCTTCGGCGACTTCCTGGGCCGTGAGGCCGTCCCGCTGATTGTCCGGCAGGCTCAAGACCCACAGCAGTAGAGTCTGGAGGATCGCCTCGCACTGGTCGCGCTCCTCCGAAGCCAACGCGATTCATTGAACAGCGTGAAGGACTTATGGCCCTCGTAACCTCCCAGGCAATGGCTGGTCGCTGGCTACCGAGGTCTCGGACTACGAGTCCATCGCGTTTTGCGTGATAAGGGCGCGGTGGCGATCCGGGAGGCCAAAGCAAACAGCCGCAGCCTGGTCCCTCAAGCTCGTTTGAATACGGGGCCTGGTTCAGCGTGGGCCGGGCGTGACTTCAGAAACTCCATCCTGCCGCGCAGGCGCGGATCAGCTTCGAGCCGGGGCACCAGGGCGGCGAGCCGGGCGCTGGAATGTTCTCTCTGCGCGTCCAGCTCGCGCTGCTCCGCCTCCCGGTAAGGACGCAGCAGGGCAATCGCCTCGTCGGTCTTGGCGCGGATGGCTATCATCTGCTTGGACCGCCGCGCCAGCGCCAGGTTCGCACGCGACGACCGGCGCTTCTTGGCGCTCGTGAGGCCCTTCGTAGCGCGGCCTCCGAAGGCGGAGGCGGTGCCGCGACGCTGGTTCCAGGCGATCAGGGCCGAAGCCTCGGAGAAGTGGATCGGATCAAAGCCAGCGCGGCAGCTTCGGCACCGGACTCCAAAGAGCGCCGGATCGCCGAATCGGCGTAGGTCGGCCATAGCAGCGCAATGGGGGCAAGGCCGGATCGGGATCGCGGAACTGATGATCTGCTCGGTGTTGATGTTGCTCATGCGGCCTAACTACCAGCCTCGACGCCGGTGTTGCGAGCGCGATCAAGCCGTCAACAGGGTTGTCGTGCTTGCCGGACCCCAGACTGGGCCTTGTTGATTGAGGCACAGATGACAAGAGGGAAGCAGCTCGTTCGCGTGCCCCAGGTGGCGTCCGGCAGCAGCGCGGCGATGATGTGGGTGCTCCCGCAGGCGCGATCAAGCTCAGGTATCAGGGACCGCAAGGATGGACGCGGTTCTGGTTGACGCGCTCCGTGGAGCGGCGATCCAGGTGGAAAAAATCCGTGTTCGGCTCTTTTATCGAGCGATGAAAAGACCGAAAAGGGTGTTTACCCGGTGTTTTTTCCAACCTCGGAGAGCTTCGGCCAACTTCGACGAATTTGTTGTAAGTAGCGGTTGGAGATGTGTAAGCGGTTGGTAGAGAAGATGGAGCGAGCGAAGGGATTCGAACCCTCGACGTTCACCTTGGCAAGGTGATGCTCTACCAGACTGAGCTACGCTCGCTTCCGAAGAAAGCGAAGCCAAATTACCGTGCTTTGGTTTTTTGGCAAGCGATGATTTCTGAGCGGCTCAATTTGGTAACACAATTTGCTCACGGCGCGCGTGGGGCCGCGGCGCGGAGGGATTCGAGATAGGCGATCAGGCCCGCGAATTCCTCGAGAGTGAGGCCGGCCTGGATGCCTTCGGGCATGAGGGAGAGGGCGCTGGTGCGGCGATCGGCGATGGATGCGCGCGGCACGAAGTTCGTGCGGCCCGAGGCGTCGACGAGCGTGAGGCCGTCCCCGGTATCCGCTTTGAGCGCGCCCGCGATGGATTCGTCGTCGCGGGTTTCGACGATGATTTGCTGGTAGCCTTCGCGGACGGCTCGGCTCGGGTAAAGGACGCTCTCGATGAGTTGGGCGCGGCTGAATTGGGAACCGGCGAGGGTGAGATCGGGGCCGACATGGCCCCCCTGCCCCGCGACGACGTGACAGCGGGAGCAGGCGGCGGTTTGGAGGTTTTCGAAAACGACGCGGCCGAGCTTGGGGTCGCCGCGTTGGGCGAGGGCATAGCGCTCATAGCCCGCGGCATCGGGATGCTCGGCGGCGGCGGCGAGGACGGGGTGGCGAAGGGATTCGGGATCGTCCGCGTAGAGGCGCTTCAATTCGGACAGGGCGAGCGGAGGCAGCGGCGTGGCGCGGTTCGCGAGTAAGGGAAGGAGTTCGCGGCGGAGCGGCTCGCAGGCTTTCCGGGCTTCTTCGCGGCGCGTGGCGTCCGGGCTGGCGAGACCGTCGAGATAGACTTCGAGTGCGCGGAGGTCGGAAATGCGACAAAGCGCGGCAAAGGCGTCGTCGCGCGACTCCGGGGAGGACCAGGCGGCGAGGAGTTCGGGCACGGCGGAGCGGGCGCGGAGCTGGCCCAAGGCGCGGACGGCGGCACGGCGTTCGTCGACGGTGGCGGAAGTCAGCGACACACGCAGGGCATCGACTGCGGCTGGGCGGCCGATCCGGCCGAGGGCCTCAACTGCGGCCAGCCTGAGCGGGAGGGCGCTGCCGGGCTGGCGCAGAGTTTCGCTTAAGGCCGCGACCAGGGCTTCGCTGCTCGAAGGCCGGGCGGAATGGGCGAGGGCGAGACGAAGTTCCGGGGGGGTGGCGGCGGCGCGGAAAAGGTGAACGGCGAGCGGATCGAATTGCGGATCGGCCATCCGAGCGAGGGCGCTGGCGCTGGCCACGCGCAACGGTGTGCCGCCTTCGGTTTCGAGCATGCGCCGCAGGGCGGGAGCGGACTCCGCATCGCGCGCCTGGCCCAGGGCTTGAATGGCTAGTTGGGAAATCGTGGGGGAGCTGTCTTCCAACGCGGCGCGCAGGAGGGCGAGAATGGCCGCGGTGCCGGCCCACGGGCGGGTGCGTTCCGGGGCGGAAGCCTTGGCCGGATGATAGGCCCACCATTCCCCTATCCATTCGGGCGGTTGATGCGCCAACCGGCCGAGCAATTCCAAGGCGGTGGCCCGAAAGGCGAGATCGACCCGGGCGTTACGAAACCAATCAGACAGGGCTTCGACCAAGTCGACGGAGTAGGTGTCGCGAAACGCCGCCCAGGTGCCGTCGCGCACACGCTCATCCGGTGAGGCAAGTCCGGAAACCATTATGGCCCATGCGGAGGGGTGTTGGAGACCGATGCGATGGAGGGCATGAAACGCAGCGTAGTGGGGAAAGAGCGAGGGCGTGGTCAGCGCCGCCTGCAAGCGGGGGATCGCGTTCGTCGCGCCCAGGCGGCCGAGGGCCGTGGCTGATTCGAAAGCCAGCGAGGCATCGGGGTTCGAGAGCTTGGCGACGAGCGGCGGCACTGCTTCCCGATACTTGCGCGTGCCGGCGAGCCGAATGGCCTGCCGCGCGAGGCTGGGGTCGGGGCTTTCAAGGGCGCGCAGAGCGTCCGGGCGCACCGAGCTTCCGCCATCGATGGCATCCAGCGCCCACAAGGCGTGCGTGCGCGCAGACGAGGAGGCGGCGGGATCGTTCAGCGCGCCGCGCAACGACGGAACCGCAGAAGCGCCACGATGGCTGAGAGCTCGCTGGGCGGTCATCCGCACGGAATGCGATGGGTGATGCAACCCGGCGATCAATTCTTCTACCGAGACACCAGACGGCTTCCCCTGAGCGACCGGCACCCACCACGAAGGTTTGGCGCGGCTCGAGACCGGTCCGGTCCAAGCCAGTTTCCACAAACGGCCCACGTTGGCGTTGTCCGACTTGGTATCGCGATGCTGCCAGTCGCAGATATAAATGCTCGTGCCATCCGGCGAGAGGCTAATGCCGACGGGTCGAAAATCGTCCGGCACGGTGAGAAACAAGTCTTCGTGTTTGACGACGCGATAGGTGCCCGCGCTGCGTTCGATCTGCACGCGAAAAACCTGGCGCTTGCCGAAATCGGAGAGGAACAGGCTCTGGCGATACTCGTCGGGGAGCGCGTCCTCATTATACGCGAAAGCGCCGCACGCCGCCCCGGCGCCGAAGTCGTGCATCATCCAGAGCGTGTAAGGCCGCTGCGGAATGAAATCGTGCGGGTAGCCGTAGAAGCCGCCGTCGACCATGTGGGTGAGGCGGCCCATCCATTGATGCTCGTCGGTGTTGTCGTAGGTGAAGAGCGAATCCTCGGCATCGATGGCCACATCGAGAATATTTCGCACCCCGGAGCTGAATACTTCCAACTCGGTGGCATCGGGCCGCATCCGCAGAATGCCGCCGCCCGGCAGATTCACTTTCGATCCGTCCCGCCCGACGCATTCGTAGAGGCCCTTGTCGCCGATCGCCACGTAAAAATAGCCATCCATCGCCAGCCGGAAATTGGCCGGAATATGATCGTTCCAATCGAGCGCCCAGGGATTGGGGTTCGTCTGCTCGATCAAATCAGTGCGATTGGCGCCGTGGTCTCCGGCATCGGTGAAGACGGTGAACTTGGGATTGTGCAGCACGAAGAGCTTCCCTTCGAGATACTGCAGTCCGAAGACCGCATGGAGGTTTGTCGCGAAGACCGTCGTGCGGCCATTCGGCTGAAGGCAGAGGATGCGGCCCAACTTCGCATCGGCCGGGGCGGTAATGTCCATTGGGTCTTCCGCGACGAAGATTCGACCGTCCGGCGCACAGGCGACCACCGAGGGGTGCCGCAGCACAGGCGCTTCTGCGACGAGTTCGATGCGCCAATTGGCAATCGGCTCCGGCAGCGCGGCCAGCACCGGCGCGACCGCAAATGCCAACGCGAAGCCGAAGGCGAGACCGCAGATCAGCTTGCGGATGCTGAGTCGAAAGCTCATGACGTCAGGGCAATTCCTTCACGCGCATCCGCCGGTGGCGGACGGTTTTGTCGTCATTGTAGTTCTGCAAACCGATGAAACCGTGCGTGGAACGGCGCTCGGGGTCCGTCCAAGTCGTCACGAGCCGGCCGTTGAGGCGGACCGAGTAATCGTGGCCGCGGCAGACCATCTCGTAGGTCGTCCATTCGCCCGGCGGAGCGGAGGCATTGGCCACCGGGGCCTTGAACGGATAGATCGAGCCCGTGCGCCAGGTGGGGTTCTCCGCGCCGGCATCGCCGATTTCCATTTCGTGCCCCTGCCGCACGGCCACCCACGGATCGTCCCCCGGCGCAGGAAATCGAACGAACACGCCGGAGTCGGCGTCCCCCTGCTCCTGAAGAAACTCGCCGCGCAGGACGAAATTCGTAAAGGCCCGGCCCGAGTACCACCAGAGGCCCATCCCCCCCTGCCCTGTCGCGACGCCTTCCTGCACGACGAATCGCCCGGGGCCCGACTGTTTCCACGCCGGCAAGGCGGTGTCGGCGAACAGCGGCACGAAGCCTTCTTCACCGCCGACTGGCGACGGCACATCGGCAAGGAATTGCGGCGGAATCTCGACAAGCGGCCGAATCTGGATGTTCTTGTAGAACAGCTCGGCAGCTTCCGATTGGAGCTGGATTTTGCCGCGGGCCAGGGGCTGCCAAACGCCTTCCTTCTGATAACGCGGATTGAAGGCCACGAGGTTTACTTTGCCGTCCAGCAGGTGCAGGCACAGGCCGCCCCAAAAGATCACCTCGACGGTGTTCCAATTGCCGAAGACCGCCTCCACGTCGAACGGCGGCGTAATGCCATTGGCCGGCTCGGCGGTCATGATCGGCGCGCCCCGGCGCCAGACGATGTTGCGCTCTCCGGAGCCCTCCTTCTTGTACGGCACGTAGAGTTCGTTCTCCGCCGTAACCCATTCGCCTTCGACATCGATGATCGCGCCGTTCACGCTCCACCACTGGCCGACGCCCTTTTCCATGATGTTGTTTTCGACAGAGGTCATCCAGCCCGTGCCGGGATTGGGCGCGCCGACGCCAGCGTAGAGAATACCGGAATCCCGACCGACCGTGGCGCGCGGTGCCCAGCGCTTCTCACCCCAGCGAAAATCGAGCTTGAAATGGAAATTATCGAACTCCTCCTGCGTCGTGATCGCGCCGTACTTTTCCCCTGAAACACGAATGGCCCGCTCGCCCTCGAGTTCAACCACGGTGAAGACGCGGTGCGGATCCTGATTAGGCGCGATCGGGCGGCCGCCTTCCGTGCTGAGATGCTTGTCCCAGCCGGCGAAGTCGCGGCCGTTAAAGAGCGGTTGCCAGGACGGTGCGCCGAGCTCCGCGGTGGTTCCGCACGCAATGGCAACACTCAGCAGGCACGCTGCGATCAGGCGATGGTTCATCATGGGAGTTTAACGGGGACCCGCACGAGTTAAAAGCTCATCCAGCACCGCGAGTTCGCAGACGCGCGGCGCGATGGCAAAACTTCCGGCGGGGCGCTCGACGATTTGCGTGGTCAGCACGATGTGGGCGGAGCGTGCCAGTTCGCTGCCGGGCTCGTTGGTCAACGCGATCGATTGCACCCGAGCCTGCCGGGCGGCTTCCACGAGCCGGATCGGCCAGCGCGTTTCGCCGGAGTGGGAAATGGCGATCAAGAGCAAGCCATGCGTCGGCGGGGTGAAAACGAAGGAGGCCATCTGTTCATCTTCGATCAGCAGGGCCTGGCGGCGCGAGGTAAAGAGTGCATCCTTGAGGATGAGCGCCACCCCCTGCGAGCCGCCCGCTCCGGCCAGCACGACGCGGCGGGCGCGCCGCAGCAGCCGCACCGCCTGCGTAAGGGCCGCCGCGGCGGCGGCCAGGCTGGCGTTGATCTCCGGTTGATACCCCGATGTGCTCTGCCCAGGCTCAGCGGGCAGCGGAGCGGTCAATTCGCGCAGCACGTTGTATTTCAGATCCTGAAAGCCGTCGTACCCCGCCGCGCGGCAGGCCCGCACCACCGTGGCATCGCTCGTCCGGCAGGCGGCGGCCACCTCCCGCAGGCTCTTTTGCGCGACGATCGACAAATCGCGCAACAGCCGCCGCGTGACCTCCGACTCGCTGCGGCGCATTCCCGCCAGGCTCGTTTGGAGGGCATTTTTGACGTGCATGCGACAAGACTAATTATTCTTGTTGCATCCGCAACAGGAATCCCGTTAACTGCCTGCGTGATTGCCCTGTTCGCCAACCCCTGCGCGGTGCCGTCATGAAACCGATCCGTCTGGGAATCATCGGTTGCGGCAACGTGCTGAGCGCCTACCGCCTGGCGATCGAGCGGATGCGCGCGCGCGGAATGGCGGTCGTCACCATGTCCTGCGGGCGGGAAGCCCAGCGGGAAGAGACGCTCCGGGCGCTGGGCCCGCACCGGTTCGTCACCGAGGTCGGCGAAGTTCTGCAATCGCCCGAAGTGGATGCGGTGGTCATTCTGACCTCAATGCCGCAACATGCGGTCCTCACCATCGCCGCGCTCAGCGCGGGCAAACATGTCCTGCTCGAAAAGCCGATCGCCACGACCCTGTCCGACGCCCGGGCGGTGCTCCATACGGCCCGACGCTCCCCGGCCCTGCTCGTGGCCGCGCCGTTCGTCATTTTGAGCCCCACCTTTCGCACCATCGCCCGGCGCATCCGGGCGGGCGATATCGGCCAGCCGTGCCTGGCGCGCGCGCGCTACGGCTGGGCCGGCCCGTGGTGGAGCGAATGGTTTTACAAGCCGGGGGGCGGCTGCCTCTTCGATCTCGGAGTCTATTGCTTCACCAGCTTGACCGGCCTGCTTGGCCCCGCGCGCCGTGTGACCGCCATGACCGGCGTGGCCATTCCGACGCGCGAGATCAACGGCCGGATGGTGCAGGTCGAAGCAGAGGACAACGCCCAGATCCTGCTCGATTTCGGAGGCAACGCCTTTGGCGTCGTCACCAGCGGCTTTACCATGCAGCAGTGCCGCAACCCGGCCATCGAGATTTACGGCTCCACCGGCACCATCCAGATGCTCGGCGACGATTGGGACCCGGACGGGTACGAACTATGGCAAAACGCCGCCGGAGCCTGGCAGCTTTTCAAGGAAACCGATCCCGAGTGGTCGTGGACGGACGGCCTGCCTCACCTGGTCGAATGCATCCGCAATGGTTCCCGTCCGCTCGTCACCCCGGAACACGCGGCGCATGTCCTCGAGATCATGCTCGCCGCGCAGGAGTCGGCCCGCCAGGGCCATGTCGTCGAGCTGGAAACCTCCTTTACCCCTCCCATTTTTCCCGAGAAAGCCCCGGCAGAGGCGGCCCACTTGATGCATGATCGTTCGCGGGATCACGCTTCATGATCCCACCTTGGTTGATCTGGTCCTGTGCGGCCGTCCTTTGCTGGGGCGTGTGGGCTCTGGTCGCGCGCCTGATCGGCGACGCGCTGACGGCCGGGCAAAGCCAGGCGCTCTCGACCCTTGGCATCTTGCCCGTCATGGCCTGGCTGCTCTTCACGCGCCGAGGCGGGCCGAGCCTCGTCAACCGGCGCGGGTGCGGCATCGCGTTTGCCGCGGGCGTCGCGGGGTGCATCGGGAATGTGGCCTACTATCGCGCCCTGAATCTCGGCGGCACCGCCGCGTCCGTCGTTTCCGTGACCGCGCTTTATCCGCTCGTGACGATTCTCCTCGCCATGCTGGTGCTGCGCGAGCGTCTGAACTGGATTCAGACCGGCGGCATCCTCCTCTCGCTGGCCAGCATCGCCGTGTTCAACATCTCGAGCACCGAAGGGCTCGCCTCCCGATGGCTCCTCCACGCGATGGCGCCGATCGCTTGCTGGGGGCTGGCCGGGCTTCTGCAAAAGATTTCCACGCTCACGATCGATGGCGAACAGTCCACTCTCTGGTTTCTCGCCGCCTTCGTCCCGGCGGGAGTCTTGCTCCTGGTCCTCGAACCGCTCGCCGGGCTTCCGCCGACGCGGATCGGGTGGCTTTCGATCGCCCTGGGCTTTTTCTTCGGCGCGGGCAACCTCGCGTTGCTGCAAGCCTTCGCGCGCGGCGGACAAGCCTCGGTCGTCACGCCGCTCACGGGGCTGTATCCGCTCGTGAGCATCCCTGTGGCGATTCTGCTGCTGGGCGAAAAAGTCTCGGCTCGGGAGTGGCTGGGGATTAGCCTCGCCCTGGTTGCCGTGGTCGCGCTCGCGTGGGAAACCCGTCTTTCGACAACTGATGAAAAACATCCATGAACTCATGAAGGCCGCGCCCGTGCTGGGCGACGGCGGATATCTGATCGAACTCGAACGCCGCGGTTATGTGGACAGCGGCTCCGGCCGCGAAAAAGTCGGCACGGGCCGCGGCAGCGGACAATTCACCCCCGAAGTGACCCTTGAAAATCCGGATGCGCTCCGCGAGCTGCATCGGGAATTCCTGCACGCCGGTTCGCAAGTCCTGCAAGCCCTCACGTTCTTCGGCACGCGCGAGAAACTGAATCGCGCCGGATACGGCGCGCAAACCGAGGCGATCAACGCGGCGGCCGTCAAGCTTGCGCGGGAGGTCGCAGGGGATCGCGCCCTGGTGGCGGGGAGCGTGTCCCGCACGCAGTTGATCGAGCGCGAAGGGATCGAAAAACTCGGCAATGCCAAGGACCATATTGCCGAACAGATCCGGCTGCTCAAGGATGCCGGGGTCGATTTTCTCATCCTCGAAACGTTTTTCCACCTCTCGGAGATGCGCGTGGCGCTCGAATGCGCCGCCGCCGCCGGACTGCCGGCGGTGGCGACCATGAGCTTCCGCCCGCTCATCACCGCCTGCAGCGATGGCCACTCGCCCGCCGAATGCGCCCGGGCGATGAGCGATCTGGGCGCCATCGCGGTCGGCGCGAATTGCGAACAGGAACCCAGCCGGATGCTGCCGCTGCTCCGGGAAATGGCGGCGGCCACTTCCACGCCCCTGGCGGCTCAACCCGCGGCTTTCCGCACCACGGACGATTGCCATTCGTTCACGCGCCTGCCCGCTTTCCCGGACGATCTGGAAACGATACAAGTCTCCCGCCGGGAATTTCGATCGTTCGGTGCGGCCGCGGAGAGCGAAGGCATTCGCTACGTGGGCGGGTGTTGCGGATGCAACGCCTCGTACATCCGGTCGATCGCTTTTGGATTGAAAAAATGAACATACACCTCCATCCCAGCGCCAGTGCCGCCAACGCCGCCGCCGCCGATCTCCTCGCCGGCTGGCTGGCCGATCCAGCCGTGCGACGGCTCATGCCGGCGTCCGGCAACACGCCCATCGAACTGTACCGCCTGATCGGCGCACGCAAGCTGCCGCTCCCGCGCCTCGAAATCTTTACGCTCGACGAATATGTGGGCGTCCCTCTCGACGAGCCGCGCAACTGCACCCAGCAGCTCCGCCATTGTGTCGCCGAGGACTGGGGCATCGCTGGCGAACGGTTTCACTGGATCAGCTCGCTGGAACGCGAGGCCGAAGCCAGCGTGCGGGCCCATGAATCGCGCCTGATCGCCGCCGGTGGGCTCGACGTCATCATCCTTGGCCTGGGCCAAAATGCCCATCTCGGCTTCAACGAACCGGGCAGCGCCGAAGATTCCCCGGCCCGCGTGATCGACCTCGAACCGATCACCGTCGAGGCGAACCGCAAATGGTTCGGCGGCGACTATGCCCCTTCCAAGGGGGCCACCACCGGGCTCCGCACCATTCTCGCCGCCCGGCGCATCCTCATCATGGCTTACGGGCCGCACAAGGCCAGCGCCGTCCGCGCCATGCTCGAAGGCCCCCGGGATGCCGCATGCCCCGCCTCTTTCCTCCAAACACACGCGAATGTCCACCTGTTCCTCGACCCCGCCGCCGCGAGCTTGACGCGCCATAAGTAAACCTGATCGCGACGGACGATGAGCTGGTGCGGAATGATGGCCGCCACCGATGGGAACGGAGCGCCCGGCAGTGCTCCAAGCGCTGAGCTGTGGCGGCAGAATCGAATGGCTGGGGATTGTGCGTGAGCAATTTGCCGGGGGAGCGGTCAAAGGTTGCATGGGAATTGGTTTGCGCGGCCCAAACCGGGCCTCTACAAAACGAGCGCAATCGATAATGCTGGGTAGAATCATGAGAAGAGCGTTTCCGGTGGTCGCGGTGCTGCTTTGGCTGGCGGGCGCCCGGCTGGCTTCGGGAGCCCTGCAATTCGATGTCTTTCCCGGTTACGAGGGCACGATCCACGAGGCCGGCTGGTTCCCCGTGACCTGCGAGGTCTTTAATGACGGCGCCTCCTTCAATGCCGTCATCGAAATCACCTCCGGCGGCGCGCTCGGCTCGGACCAGCGCCGGACGGTGCCCGTGGAATTGCCGACGAATACGCGCAAGCGGATCGTCGTGCCGATGTTCGCCTCGGGGGGGCGCTTCACCCCGCAGTGGAACGCCCGACTGCTGACGGCCGAGGGCAAGGAAATCCAGAAGCGGGAGAGCCTGCCGGTGAAGATCGTGGCCTGGGAGGGAGTGGTCCTGGCCGCGCTGCCCCGGAATTTCGGCGGGGCCCCGGTCTTTCCGGAGTTGAAGCAAAACCGGCAGGAGACGCACATTGAGGTCGCCCGCATGCAGGTGGAGCAATTCCCGGACAACCCGATTTCGCTCGAGGGGCTGAACGTCGTGTATCTCAACTCCGAGAAGGCGATCGACCTGAAGGCCCCGCAGGTTTCGGCCCTGGTGGCGTGGGTGCGTGGCGGGGGGCATTTGATGGTCGCGGTGGAGACTCCCGGAGATGTGAACAGCACTCCGTGGCTCAAGCAGTTCCTCCCTCTCGAATTTACAGGAAGCGCCAACCTATCCGCTGGGAAGGAGCTGACCTCCTGGCTGACCTCCGAACTAACCGCAGTCCCCGTCGAGGACATGCAGATCAACCGCGTGGGTGGGCGCGCCGCGCGCCCGGCCGGGCCGAACGTCTACGCCAACCTCCCTGCCACCGACCATATGCCGGAGGGAGAAACGCCCGTGGCCGTCGGAACCTTGAAGGATGGCGCCACCATGATCTCCGCGCCCGGCACGCCGCTCGTGGTGCAGGCGCCACGGGGCCGCGGTAAAGTGACGGTGCTGGCCTTCAGCCCGGAACGGGAACCATTTCGCAGTTGGAAAGGCCGCGGTTATTTCTGGGCCAAACTCTCCGGGATTCCCGGGGAAATGTTCAGCTCGCCCGATTTCGCGAGCTTTGGCGGCACCAGTATCGACGGCGTGCTGGGGGCGCTGATCGACAGCCGGCAGGTCAAGAAGCTCCCGGTGACGTGGTTGCTGCTGCTCCTGGTGGTGTATCTGGTGGTCATCGGCCCGTTCGACCAATGGTGGCTGAAAAAGATCAACCGCCAGATGTGGACATGGGTCACCTTCCCGAGTTACGTGGTGCTCTTCTCCCTGCTCATCTATTTCATCGGGTACAAGCTCCGGGCGGGCGAAACGGAATGGAACGAATTAAACGTGGTGGATGTGCTCCCGCGCGGCGATAAAGTGGATCTCCGCGGGCGGACTTACATCTCGATCTACTCCTCCGGGAACGCCCGCTACGCGATCGACGGCCAGGAAGGCCACGCCACCTTCCGCACCGAATTGACGGATCTCTATTCCGGCGGGCGCGAAAGCCGGCAGGCGCGGGTGATTCAATACGGAAACAGCTTCAAGGCCGAAGTGGATGTGCCCGTCTGGACCAGCCTTCTGTTCGCAAACGATTGGTTCCGGACGAACGACATTCCTTTCCTCGCCTCGATCAACGAAACCGCCGGCGAGTATGTTCTGGAAGTGCAGAACCTTCTCAGTGCGCCGTTGCAGGATATCCGCGTCGTGGTGAACCAGGTGGTCTACGAGATTGAATCGGTCCCCGCGCGGGAAACGAAGAAAGTCGTGCTTTCTCCCACGAAAGGCACCGCCCTCCGCAATTGGGTGCAGCAGAACGCGGGGCATTTTCAGCGCGCGGTCGAACTGCGGCGCAATCCGCTCGGCGACACCTCGGGCGGGCATCTCGAAGACCGGGCGCTGACCGGGGCGGCCGTCTCGCTGATCGGCTCCTTGGACGAATCGGGCCACGCGGGCCGCGGATTTATTTCCCCGACGGGCCTGGACCTGACCCGCCAGGCGGAGCGCGGGGATGCGATCGTCTTCGCCTTCCTGCCCGGCTTCAGCTTCAACGGCAAACTGAACCGGTTCGATCCGCCGCGATTCCGGCGGGATACCTTGCTGCGCCTCACGGTGCCGGTGCGTCCGGCCAATTCCTGATCTCATGTCGACCCCAACGCAATCCACGGCCCCGGCCGTTCAAACCACCGACCTGACCCGCATGTACGGGAACATGGTGGCGCTCAGCTCCTTGACGCTGACGGTGAATCGCGGCGATCTGTTCGGCTTTATCGGCTCGAACGGCGCCGGCAAGACCACCACGCTGCGGATTCTGGCGACCTTCCTCGCGCCCTCGGGCGGCAAGGCGGAAGTGCTGGGCCACAATGTGGTGCAGGACGCCGACCGGGTGCGCCATATCATCGGCTACATGCCCGATTTCTTCGGCGTCTACAAGGACATGGAGGTCACCGAGTACCTCGATTTCTTCGGGGCGTGTTACAAAATCCCGGCGGTGCAACGCGAGAAGACGGTCAACGATGTCCTCGAACTCGTAGGCTTGAGCGAGAAAAAAGGAGCGTTGATCGGGGCCTTGAGCCGCGGCATGCAGCAACGCCTGGGGCTGGCGCGCGTGCTCATTCACGATCCGCAACTCCTGCTGCTGGACGAGCCGGCCAGCGGGCTGGATCCGCGCGCCCGCATCGAGATGATGGCGATTCTCCAGGAGCTGCAGCGGCTCGGGAAGACGATCATCATTTCGTCGCACATCCTCAGCGAGCTGCAAACGCTCTGCAATCGCGTGGCGATCATCGAAAAAGGGAAATTGATTTACAGCGGGCCGGTGCAGGGCGTGCGCGAACAGATGAGCACCGGGCACATCTACTGGATCAAGGTGGGCAGCGATCCGCTCGCGGCGATCGCGCTGCTCAAGGCCCGGCCGGAAGTGGCGGAGGCGGAGCAGGTGGACGGACAATTGAAGGTCTCCTTGACCGGCCCGGATGTCGATCCGAGCCTGCTGGCGGATACCCTGGTCCAGGGCGGAGCCAAACTGACGGGCCTGTGGGAAGACGAAATCGGGCTGGAAGAAGTCTTCATGCGCGTCACACGGGGCGAGACGCAATAACGGCTTCCTGATCGTGGATCCCCTCCCCTGTCGCTGCCGGGCGCGCGTCCTGGCCGTTCGGCGGCAGAAACGCAAAAAAGCCGCGACCTTTCGGCCGCGGCTTCGAGAAAGCGATCAATTCAGCCGACCGGGCTACTGCACCAAGGTGGCCCGGTAATACCTCAAAGCCAGCCCGGGTGCGCCTTCGTCGATCCAGCTTTGCGTCGGCTTCGAAAGCGTCACGCGAGCGACTTCGTTCCAGGTATTGATATTGCGCAGACTTGGCGTGGCTTCGATCAGGTACGTTTCGCCGACCTTGCCAGTGATCGTGAGGCCGGGAAACTGGCCGATCTCGATGTTCGGTTCGTCCGCCGGCCCAAGATTGCCGCTCCGGATAACATACGGCGGGACCACATCCGTCGCGGCGACGATGTGGTCTTCGTTCGAGACGATGGCGGTATAAGCGAGATTGTTGGTCGGAGCGGCCGGGGTGATGCGGCTGACCCAATTGGTGCCATCGAGCGAGCTGTAGACCGATCCGTTCGTCGCACCGATCACGAAGTAGGTGCCGCCGAAACCGACCCGCGAGGGGATTGGCCCGGCGTAATCGGCCGGAGCCATCCGGGCGAAATCACGGCCCACGACCACAGTGTTCGAGGAGATGCCGACGTATCGGCCGTTACCGAAGGTCATGCTCTTCAGATGAATCGCCGGCGAAATGGCCGTCCAGATGTTGTTGATCGTGCCGCGCGAATAGGTCACCGGCGCCGTCAAACCCGCCGCGAAGTACCGGCCGCCGGCGAACGAAAGCTCCCCGAACGCATTGGTCGAATTGACCTCGGATCGCGCCCAGTTCACCGCGTCGAGCGACGTCCAGAGGTTCGTGCTGCCCGACAGCGCAAACGATCCTCCGCCTCCCGTAAAGCCGCTCAGCACGGAAGCCGTCGCGAAGGTGCGGCGAATCCAATTGGTGCCGTCCAGCGACGTCGAAATCGTTTTATCGGCGAAGTTGACGCCGGCGAAGCGGTTGTTGTCGTAGGCCACTTTGTCCAGCGGATGGTTCGGCAAAACCACCGTCCAGTTCGATCCATTGTCGGAAACCATGATATCGGCGCCGACCGAGACGAAAATGCCGTTGGCGAAGACGATATCGCTAATCTTCTTCTGCTCGGCGGTGCCTACTGAGGCCCACTCGTCTAGGGGTTCAGCGGCCCATGCTGTCAGGGAAACCATGAGTCCCAACGTACAAAACAGTGCTTTCTTCATAGATTTCAGTGCCACCCTCAACTCCGCTCCCGAGGGGTTTTATCGGACATTATTGCAGGTTGAATAAACCCGGGCTGCCCTTTAGGCAACTCAATTCGGTTATCGTTGCGCGACGAACGCCTGAAAAAGCCAACTAAGTTGACACATCTCTCGCCGACCCGCCTCGATCCAGCATTTCACAACTAGTTGATATTCAATATATTATAGAGAATACCGCTCTGCCGGCACCGGATGTTCCGCGGGCCGCGCCGAGCCGCCGGCCGGCCGCGTGCGTGCGGCGGCCCAATCCCGCAGCTCCCGGATCTGCTCGTGCATCGTCTTCGCCAGAGGCACCGTCTCCCGGAGCGCGGCGAGGAGGTGGTCGCTCGCCAGCTCCTCGCCGGCGGCAAAGGCATCGTAGAGCGCGCTCGAGATGGCTTGTTCGATCTCCGCGCCGCTGAAATCCGCGGAAGCATCGGCCAGTTCGGCCAGGCGAAAATTATCGGGCGGACGCTGCCGCTGCGCGAGGTGAATCCGGAAGATCTCTTCGCGGTCGGCCTTTTCGGGAAGGTCGATGAAGAAGATTTCGTCGAGGCGGCCCTTCCGAAGCAGCTCCGGCGGCAGATGGGCGATGTCGTTCGCGGTGGCGACGACAAAGACCGGGGCGGTCTTCTCCGAGAGCCAGGTCAGGAACGTGCCGAAGACGCGGGCGCTGGTGCCGCTATCGCCGGCGCCGCCTCCCCGGGTGCCCGCGAACGCCTTGTCGATCTCGTCCACCCACAGGATCGCGGGCGCCACTGATTCCGCCACCCCGATCGCCCGCCGGATGTTCTCCTCGGAGGAGCCGATGTAACTGCCGAACACCCGCCCGACATCGAACCGCAGCAGCGGCAGTTGCCACAGATTCGAAACCGCCTTGGCGCAGAGGCTCTTGCCGCAACCTTGCACCCCGAGCAGCAGCACCCCTTTCGGCGGAGGGAGGCCGAACGCCCGCGCGCTCTCGGTGAAGGCCAGGCCGCGCTTGCGGAGCCATTCCTTGAGTTGCCCCAGGCCACCGACATGATCGAGGTGTTCCGCGCTTTCGTAATACTCCAGCAGACCGCTCTTCCGGACGATCTGCCGCTTTTCCTCGAGCACGTCCCGCACGTCGTCCCCCGAAAGCCGCTCCCGCCGCACCAGCAGGCGGGCGAAAACGTTCTCGGCTTCGGTCAGCGTGAGCCCGCGGGCCGCCTGCAGCAGGCGATCGCGCGAGGCCGGGTCGAGTTCGAGCTGGATCTGCTTGAAGCGCCGGACTTCCTCGCGGATGCGATCCAGCAGCAGCCCCAGTTCGTCCAGCCCGGGCAAGGGCAGCGCAAGGACCGTCACTTCCTTTTCCAGTTCGACCGGCACTTCCAGGAACGGCGACACCAGCACGATGCTCTTGAAGCTGTTCTTGAGATGCAGCGCGATCTCCTTGAGCCGGCGGACGACCAGCGGATGGCTCTTGCCGAGATAGGGGTGAAAATCCTTGAAGAGAAAGATCGCCGGCTCGACCTGTTCGATGACGTGGTCCAGTGCCAGCAGCGGATCGCGCGTAGGCGAGGAACGGTGCTTCGCGATCTGGATGCTCGTCCCCGCCGGGACGATCCCGGTGGTGGCGCTCCATTCGTAGACGTTCTTTTGCCGCCGCCCCGCGACCTGCGTCACGAGTTCCACCACCCTCCCCTCCTCCGGCGAAACCACATAGAGGATGGGATAGCGCGCCCGGATCAGCGTCTCGAGCTCGTCGGCGAAGGACATCGGTTTATTCTTGGAATTAGTGGGCGTGCGAATGTTCCTGGATGTACTCCTGCTTCAAGCCGAGCCCCTCCGGCGCGTGGAGCACCAGCATCTTCATCCGCACGTCCGCCGGAACTTCCCGGGACGTCAATTTCGAGACGATGAACATGAGCGTGATGGCCAGCGGCACGGCCCAGATGGCAGGTTGCTCGCACAAGATGCGCAGCAGCGGATGTGCGACCCAAAAGCTCTCCAATGGGATGATCTTGAGATCGCTAAAGCTCGTCAGCGAAATGGCCAGCAGGGCCAGCAGGCCGCCTCCCAGCATGCCGGTCGCGGCGCCCTTCGTGGTCATGCCGCGCCACCACGCGCTCATGAAGAGCAGCGGGACATAACTGGCCGCCGCGATCGCGAAGGCCTGGCCGACCATGAAATTGATGTCGAACGCTTCCACCTGCGTGCCGAGCAGCACCGCCACCGTCCCGATGATCACCGCCGAAATCTTGAAGGCGCGGAGCCGCTGTTCCGGAGTGGACTTCGGACGCAGGATGCGCCCATACACATCGTGCGCGAGCGCGCCGGTCATCGAGACCAGCAACCCGCTGAACGTGCTCATGAACGCCGCGAAGGCCCCGGCACAGGCGAGACCGCTCAGGATCGAGCCCGCCATCGGAATTCGTTGGTTCAGCACATGCGGCAATTCGAGCACGATCTTGTCCGTGCCCTTGGCTCCCGTGGCCGCATACAGTTCCGGGAGCAGATTGCGTCCCAGCACGCCGAACACCGGCGGAAACACGTAAAACACGCCGATGAGAATCATCACCCACATGGTCGTTCGCTTGGCCGCCACGCCGTCCGGGTTGGTGTAAAACCGGACAAGAATGTGGGGCAATCCGGCCGTGCCGCACACCAGCGCGATGATCAGCGAGTAGGTGTACAGGAGCGAATAGGGCTTCTGCTCCTCCGCGCTGAGGCCCGCCTTGGCCGCGGCTTTCGTCGTCAGCCCGCCGAACGGGGAGATCCACTCGGCATCCCCCGGTGCCTTGCCGGCCGGCAAGGCTTGGCGCTGCTCCAGCACGGCCGGCGCCGCGGCTTCGAATCCGGTGCGGTTGGCCGCAAGCTGCGTGTTGTACGTGCCGTACACGCTCATCAAAACGAAGATCGGCACCGAGATGGCGAACATCTTGAGCCAATACTGGAACGCCTGCACCAGCGTGATTCCCTTCATCCCGCCCAGCGCCACGTTGAACGTGATGACCGCCCCCACGACCACCACCCCCACGCTGTAGGGTAGATCGGGAAAAATATACATCAGCGCGGTCCCGGCTCCCTTGAGTTGCGGCATCGTATAAAAGAAGCCGATGAACAAAACGAAGCACACCGCGATCTTTCGAAACACCGGCGAATCGAATCGTCCCTCCGCGAAATCCGGAATGGTGTACGCCCCAAACCGGCGCAGCGGCCCGGCGATAAATAAAAGCAGAAAGAGATACCCGCACGCATAACACACCGGATACCACAGGGCGTCGTACCCAAATTTCATCACCATCCCCGCCACCCCCATGAACGACGCAGCCGAGAGATACTCCCCGGAAATCGCCGAAGCGTTCCAGCCGACCGACACCGAGCGGCCCGCCACGAAAAAATCGCCCGCCGTCTTCGAAGACCGGGCCGTCACAAAACCCATCGCGACGGTCACCAGCACCGTCACGAGGGAGAAACCGAGTATCCAGGGATCGATCGCCGCGAACATAATCTGTAAGGGAATGACGGCCTACGAACGACCCTGAACCCGCTTCGTTTCTTCGATCTCGAGCGCGATCGACCGCCGGATGAAATACCAGGCGATCGCCCACACCAGCGGAAAGAAAAGCACCCCGAGGATCAGCCAGCTCAGGGTGAACCCCGCCACCCGCCGCGCCATCAATTCCGGCAGGAAATAGTTGAAGAGCGGCAGCGCCAGGAGCGCCCCGAGGAACAGTGCCGCGCAACTGATGGACAGCCGAAGCTGGCGATGCATCAGTCGGTGCAAAAAGGCCTCGCTGTGAATGTCCTTATCGTCCGGCGTGTCGGGCATGCGGCTCTTGTACCAAAGCCCCGGCCGGAATCAAAGCCTCACTTCGCGCCGATCCCCTGCTCCGGCCCAACCTCACGAGCCCGGCTTTTCCCGTGCCGCTCGAGCCCGCGCCCGGTCCGCGCGAATAATCTCGTACATCTTGTCCAGCGCGCGCAAACTCCCGTGCTTGGCGGCGCTGTGGATCAGTTCGCGCCCCATCTCCTCATTCCGCGGCACGCCATTCCCGGTCAAATATCGCATCCCCATCGCATACTCCGATTCCGGCACGCCCTTCTCCGCTTGCCGCATCTGAAACGCCAGGATCGGATCGTGGATTTTCGGGGGCGCGTAAGGCTCCAGCCAGGGCGGAAGCGCTTCCGAGTCCGCCGAAACAATAATGCGCCGCCCGCTCGCCGGTGGCGGCGTCGTCGGCAGCGCCGCCGTCGATGTCCCCCGTCTCCGCGCCAATTCCGGCCGCAGCATCAACGGCCCTGATTCAGGGCGCCCAACCGCCTGCTCCGCCGCCGGCCCACGCACCACGGGATCGGCCGGCGCCGCCGCGGCCGGAGTCGAACTCACCGCCGCCGGCGCCGCCGCCCCGGGCAGGGCGCGCAAATGCGGCCGCACATAAGTCCCATCGCTCCGCGTGTACCCCTGCACCAAAACTTTTCGTTCGGCTCCAACGCTTGGGCCCGGAAGCAAAAGCGCACCCAGCACCAAAGCCGCGGCTATCCTCCAGCAGTTCATGATTCGTCAGTGTGTGTCTGCTCCTAATATGCGCCGTCGCGCCCCGCTCCGCAACCCGCCCGAACGCCACGGCCCACGCTGGCCACTCCACCCCTCCTGTGACAGGTTGGAGCCCATGTCGTTCCGCAAAATCTGGATCGGATGCCTGGTCTGGCTCGTGCTCGCCGGCACCCGCCTGCTCGCCGGTGAAGTTGTCGTCGCCACCTACAACCTCGAGTTCTACGTCGACCGCCCCGTCTTCGATCGATCCCCCAAGTCCGAGGACGCCCGCCGCGCCGTCCGCGAGATCATCCGCGCTTCCGGCGCCGACATCCTCGCCCTCCAGGAAGTCGGCTCCACCAACGCCCTCCTCGAACTCCGGGACGCCCTCGCCGCCGACGGCGTCCATTATCCCCACTGGGAACACGTCCGCGCCCGCGACCCCAACCTCCACCTCGCCTTTCTCAGCAAATTCCCGATCACCGCCGCCCGCCACCACACCCGCGAATCCTTTCTTCAGCAAGGCCGCCGCCTGCACGTCGCGCGCGGCTTCGGCGAGATCGATGTCCAAATCGCTCCCGGCGCCCGCCTCACCCTCCTGACCGCCCACCTCAAATCCAAACGCCAGACCGCCGAGGCCGACCAGGAGGAAGTCCGCGAAGAAGAAGCCGCCCTCCTCCGCGAAAAAATCGATGCCTGGTGGAAAGCCAGCCCCGCCGCCGAGCCGGGGCGCCACCTCATCGTCCTCGGGGATTTCAACGATGGCCCCGCCTCCCGCACCGTCCGCACCCTGATCGGCCGCGGCAAAACCGCCCTCCACGATCTCCGCCCCGCCGAACGCCCCGCCTCCGGCCCCCCTCACGAACCCTCCGGCATTGTCTGGACCCACTATTACGCCCGCGAAGAAACCTACAGCCGCATCGATTTCATCCTCGTCAGCCCCAGCCTCCGCGAACGCCTCGTCCTCGGCGCGACCTGGCTCGCCACCCCCCTCAACTGGAGGGCCGCCTCGGACCACCGCCTCGCCCGCGCCGCCTTCCAGTTCGACGACCCCCAAGTGCGCAAATAGCGCGATCCTTCGATTCCCGCCTTCCGAACGATGCTCCTCGCCTTTCACAAACCCTACGGCGTCCTCTCCCAATTCACCCCCGACGGCTCCCCCAACCGCACCCTCGCCGAATTCCGCTTCCCGAAAGGCCTCTACCCCATCGGCCGGCTGGACGCCGATTCCGAAGGTCTCCTCCTCCTCTCCGACGAACCCGGCCTCAATACCCGCCTCCTTCACCCCACCCGCGCCCACCCCCGCACCTACTGGGCTCAAGTCGAACGCGTTCCCGATGCCCCCAGCCTCGCCCGTCTCGAGCAGGGCATTCCCCTCCAGGGCGAGCCCACCCCCCCCCGCCCCGCCCCCCCTCGCCCCCCCCCCCCCCCCCCCCCCCCCCGGGGGGCCCCCCCCCCCGGGGGGCCC
>CAYZKY010000031.1:0-44295 GCA_964478815.1 uncultured Verrucomicrobiota bacterium | reverse complement strand
GACCGGCCGCGTTTTCCGCCCGCCGCACTCGCCCCGCCCGTGTCCGCACCGGATGGCCTTGGAATCGATCTCGTTCAGGGCGGCAAAGCTATCCGTCGATCCTTAATAGTCAAGGAGCGGAGGCTGCTTGGCGATGACAAGACCGATCAATACGCTGTGGGCTGGCGCACCGGGAAAGGCAGCGACGGAGGCTTGTGTCTGTCGTGGAAGGCCTTTTCCACGCCGCGATTTGATCTAAGTGGTTAATGGTGAATGATTTAAGCATTAAAGTAGGCCGAATTCTGGTGTGTAAATCTTGTGTATTTACGTGTAGTTACGTGTATGGCGGTGTGTATTTTTGTGTATGAACGTGTATGAGCGGTACCCATGCGGACCGATCCGAACATGGCGGCGGGGTTGGCGGGGCGTGATAGGCACGGCGAATGGGTGTTGATCAAACGGGGGAGGGGAAGGCGGATCATAGGTTTCGCCGTTCCGCTCGTAAATGTTCGGAGGGGGTTTGAGTTGCTGTTTCGGCTTGTTTCATCCGAGGGATTTCCGGCTTGCTGGTTCCCGGAAAACGGCGAGGAAAAGGCGCGCGGTTCAAGATTTTCGGAATTTCGCAGGCCATTTTTCATAAGTCGTTGGTAATCAATGGTGACGTTTCAAGTTTGCTTGAAACGTTTCAAGCGTTTCAAGGGCGTTTCAAGGCATTTCAACCACGTTTCAACGGCGTTTCAACGGCGTTTCAGGGGTGGTGAGGCACCGGAACGCCGACACCGGCGGCTGGGGGAAAGCGCGGAACGAGGAGCGCCGCGAGGGGTGGTTTGGCAAGCGGTTGGAGGGAGGGGACGCAAGAGGTCGATCCGAGGAGAGATCGAGGATCGGGAGTGGCGGCGTGTTCATAGCGGATTGTCTACATTTTATTATGGCCTATAGCATCGCATGGTTTGATCTTCATGTCAATTTATTTCGGGTAATAATGTAGACTTTTATGGCTAAGTAGCGGAAAATCAAGGGCATACGTGGGCGAGATATTTTTTGGGGAGGGCTTTGGTTCATTGGGACGGGCGGAAGCGCTCTCCAACCCTTTCAGCAACGGTGGTGGATTGGGGGCCACCCAAGGCAGGCCGAGGACGGGCCAAGCTTGGGCTGAAGGATGGAATTCCGTTGGAGTTCTGGGGGCATGGCTGACGCGATTGAAGCTGCCGAGGAGGCGGGAGGTATGGCGGCTTCCGAGGCCGGCGGGCGAGACGCCCGCCGGAACAGGCGAGACGCCTGTGCTACCCCGACCCAGGCATTTGGCAAGGGTATTGCTATGCAGCATGTTGTGTTAATGAGATTGACCGACGCGCGGAGGTGCTTTGCCCTGGTTGGGGCGGCCTCTCTTTGGCTCCTCCTGCTCTCGCTGGCCACCCCCACCCTCTCCGCCGCCACGACGGTCCGGCTCGGTTCGGTGCAACAGATTTCCGGACCGGGGGACCTGGACCTGGAAGGGGACTTTCCCTACGCGATTAATTTCAGCAACGACGACCCCGTTCGCACCGTGCGCGGCGTCCGCTTCCTGCCCGATAACCGCCCGATTACCGGCGCGACGCTGGTCGGCCCGCAAAATGTAACGCCCTGGCAGACCAAGCCGGAGTTCGGCAACACGACCGACGACAACCAGCTCGAGGAAATCCTGTACGACATCCGCTGGGCGAATTCCGGGGGCGGCGAACGGTTGCGCGCCACGCTAGCGGTTACCGCCGGGGAGGAGTACAAGATTCAGATTCTCATTTCCGCCAACGGACAGGAGGACCGCCGGTGGGATATCCGCGTCAATGGCCGGGAGGCCGTGGACGAAATCACCTCGCTCGGGGTTTCGCCCGGCGCCAGCTATTCCGCGCGCCGGGCGACGCTGTACACTTACCAATTCGTGCCGACGACCGCCGCGATCACGATCGAAATGGGGCATCTGTTCGGTTCCAACGACGGCGGCGACCGCAACCCGATCTGGCAAGCGCTCACGGTCGAGCGGGTCTTCATCCCCCCGACGCCGGACGACATCGCGCTCGACTCGACCACTTTCTTTCTCGGCCAGACGGAAGCCGTCGGCCAATTGCGAGTGGCGGACCGCAAGAGCGCCACCACCACGCACACGCTGGAATTCGTGGCGGGCGAAGGGAGCGAGGACAACGCCAAGTTCACGCTGAACGGAAATGCGTTGCTCCCGCAGCCTTTCGATTTTGCGACGCAAGCCCCGGGGAGCGTCTATCGCGTGCGCGTGCGCGCGACGGATACATCGGACAACACCCGGTTTCTCGAACGCACTTTTTCCGTGGCGCTGGCGCGGTCCAGTCCGCCCGCTGCTCCGGCCGCCGACGTGGCCTCGCTCAGCCGCTTTACCCAACCCGGAGCGCTCCTTGCCCGCCTGGCGGCGCAAGATCCGGACCGGGCCGATCGGCTGAAGTTCACGCTGGCTCCCGGCGACGGTGGCGAGGACAATGCGTTTTTCTCGGTGGCCGGAACCGAACTGCGGCTAGCGCAGTTGTTCCCAGCCGGTGCGACCCAGGCCCGGGTGCGGATGCGAGTGACCGATCTGAGCGGGCAGACGGCGGAGGGGGCGGTGGTGTTCCAGATCCAGGCCCCGCAAGTTTCCATCAACGAGGTTATCGCCAGCGACCTGGGCGGCGTGCCGGATGAGGATGCCGAGCCCCAGGAATGGATCGAGCTCCGCAATCATTTGCCGCAGTACGTCGACCTCACCGGGTTCTATCTGACGGATCGACCGAACGAACCGCAACGGTGGAAATTCCCCGGCGGCACGCTTCCCCCGCAAGGATACGTCGTCATTTTTGCCGACCGCCTGGGCACCGCTCCTCCGGGTTCCACGAATTTGCACGCGAATTTCTCCATCGGCTCCTCCGGCGAAACGCTCCGTCTCACTTCGGCGGACGGCACGACGATGCTGAGCGAAATCGTAGCGCCGCAATTTTTCCCGGGCGTGGCCTACGGCATCGGCAGCGGCGGAAGCCCGGGCTACCTCCTCACGCCGACGCCCGGCCAGCCAAACGGGGCGGTGACGGAATTCGGCGAAAACGCCGTGAGCTTCAGCGTTCCGCACGGGTTCTACTCCAAATCGTTCACGGTCGAGCTGGGGGCTTCCGTGCCGGGCTCGACCATCCGCTACACGCTGGACGGCTCCCGGCCGACGGCCACCACCGGCACGATCTATGCCGGGCCGATCAACATTGCGCCGAACACGACGAGCACCACGCGGGGCAGCCGCATCGTGCGGGCGCTGGCCATCCATCCGCGCGCGGCGTATGCCGGGGTCGCGACCCGGACGTACTTATTCGTGAATGGCAATCTCGGCCCCGGGGTCGATGGCATCGTCTCTCAATCCCAGCTCACCGCGACGATTCGCAATCACGCGACCTACGGGCCGCTGCTGGATGATGCCTTGCTGGCTCTGCCGGCGATGTCGCTCGTGATTCCTGGCGGGATGGCCACCTCCGAGCGGGTGGGTTCGCTGGAATTGCTCGACCCGGAGAACCGCGAGGAAGGGTTTCAAATCGACAGCGGCGTCAAGATCACCGGAACGTCGAGCCAAGGGTCGCCCAAGTACAGCATGAGCGCCAAATTCCGGGCCCGGTACGGCCGGTCTTCCCTGCGCTATCCGTTTTTCGCGCGCGGTTCCATGGCCCCAGCCGGCGGCGCGGATGAGTTCAAGGAACTCCGACTGCGCAGCCATTCGCACGATACGTTTCTGTGGCTGGCCACCCGGGAAAATCCCCCGGTGCCCTACGGCAGCCCGGCGGTCACCCGCAGCGGCGACGCGCAGCTCGCCCGCGGGCCGTGGAACGATGAGATGCAATTGCTGATGGGGCAGCCGGGCAAGCGCGGACGGCAGGTTCACATGTTCGTGAACGGCTCGTACCATGGCATTTACCACATTCACGAGCACCCGGATGAAGATTTCCTCGCCTCCTACTACGGCGGCGCGAGCGAGCAGTACCACTGGACCGGCGGCCGCACGACCGGCAGCGATCATGGCGGCGGCGATTCCTGGAGCATCGCGTGGCAGAACATGAAGAATAACCTCGGCACCATGGCTTCCGCGCGCCGGTGGGTCGATGTCACGAATCTCTGCGATTACATGATTCTCAGCTTTTACGCGGGGAACGACTGGGATTGGTCCGCCCAGCACAATTGGGCGGCGGCAGGCCCGACGCTCCCGGATCAAGGCGGCTGGAAGTTCTTCGAACAGGATTCGGATATTTCGCTGCAGGACGTGAATGCCGACAGTACGGACCAGGATGTTCCGGACGGCGTGTTCACCGCGATGATGCGGCTGCCCGATTTTCGAGTCCTTTTCCGGGACCGCGTGTACAAGCATTGCTTCAATGACGGGATGCTCACGCCGGCCAAGGCGGGGGCCTTGTATAATGCGCGCATGACGGAAATCGCCACGGCCATCGTGGTGGAAACGGCCCGGTGGCAACCGAGCAGCACCGTCGGCACGCTGCCGTGGGATCGCGATCAGGAATGGACGAACGAATGGCGATACCTGCGCGACACGTTCTTCCCGCAACGCACCGCGCGGCTGCTGACGCAATTCCGCGCGCGCTCCGGCTGGTGGCCCATCGATCCGCCCGCCCCGAGCATCGCGGGTGGGAAGGTGCCCGCCGGCACGCCGATCACGTTCACGAATCGGACCGGCGTGGTTTACGTGACGACCGACGGTTCCGACCCGCGCCTGCCGGGCGGCACGATCAATCCCAATGCGCAACGGCTCGGTTCCGGGGCGGTGGAAACGGCCGTCATTTCTGCGGGCGATACGTGGCGTTATCTTGATGACGGGACCGATCCCGGCCCGGCCTGGAAGACACTGGCCTTCGACGATTCTACCTGGCGCTCCGGCCGCACCGAGATCGGTTATGGCGATGGCGATGAAACGACCACTGCGCAGTTCGTCGATGCCGATCCCGCCGCGGCGGGGGTGCAAAAGAATATCACCACCTGGTTCCGCAAGAAGTTCGATGTCGCCAATTTCCCCAGCGTGCAGGGGGTCCGCTTGCGGCTGGTGCGGGACGACGGGGCGGTAGTTTATCTGAACGGGCGCGAGGTTTGGCGCAGCGCGATGCCGGCCGGGGTCATCACGGCATCCACGCCCGCTTCGGTGGGGGCGGGCGGAGCGGATGAGTCGGCCTGGTCCGAGGTTTCGCTATCCCTGGCGGAAGCCGGGCTGAAGCCGGTCGACAATATCCTCGCGGTCGAGGTTCATCAGCAAAGTCCTGAGAGTTCCGATATCAGCTTCAATTTCGAGCTGCTGGCATCCGGCCTGAGCACGGGCACGTCGCTCGTGATCAACGGGCCGACCTTGCTGACGGCGCGCACCTTCTCGGCCAACGACTGGTCGGCGGCGGTGGAGGTGTACCTCGCACCCGACAACCTTCCCTCCGCTTCCGCCGCGAACCTCATCGTTTCCGAAGTCCACTATCATCCGCTGGACGAGAGCGCGAACGAGTTCCTCGAGCTTTTGAACACTTCCACGGCTCCGCTCGACCTTTCCGAGGCCGGGCTGGCCGGAGGGATTACCTTCCGCTTTCCGCGCGCCATCGTGCTGGCGGCGGGCGAACGGCTGGTGGTGGCCAAGGATCTCGAGCTGTTCAACGCGCGTTATCGCACGGCTGGCTCGCCGTACTTCCGCGAGGGGGTGCGGGTGGCCGGGCCGTATTCCGGCTCGCTTTCGAATGACGGTGAAACCGTCCTGGTGCAGGCACCCGACGGCACGGAACTTTTCGCGTGCGCCTATGGCACGCGGGGCCGATGGCCGGGCCGGGCGGATGGCCGGGGGAGTTCGCTGGAACTCGCGGCCCCGGGCGAAGCGCCGCTCACGGGCTCCGAGAAGTCGGCGTGGCTGGCCGAGCCGCAGCGGTGGCGGCCCAGCTCCGAGTTTCACGGTTCGCCCGGCTGGGCGGGGAGCGGGCCGGATGACCGGCTGGCGATCAACGAAATACTGGCGGCGTCGATCCCGCCCGAGACGGATGCGATCGAGTTGAAGAACCGAACCACGTCTGCTCTTGAGATTGGCGGCTGGTTTGTCAGCGATTCGTCCGAGCCGTTCCGCAAGTACCGGTTTCCGGAGGGGACCCGGATCGAGCCCGGCGCGTGGCTGGTGCTGCGGGAGGCCGATTTCAACAACCCGGTCAACCCGGCCGCGTTGGTGCCCTTCGCGCTCGACAGCGCGGGGGACGACGTCTTCGTGGTGCAGTCCCGCGCCGATGGCGCGCTGCTGCGGTTCGCCGACCGGGTGGAGTTCGGGCCTACGCCGAACGGGGTGGTGCTCGGGCGGTTTCCGGACGGGATCGGGCCCGTGCAGCGTCTTCAGGCCCCGACTTTTGGCGCGGCGAATGCGAACCCGGAATCCGGGTACGAGACCTGGGCGGCGGCGAATTTTCCCTCCGGCACGCCGGCGGTCGTGATGGCTCCGGGCGCGGATCCCGATCAGGACGGGTTGAGCAATTACGCCGAGTACGCCTTTGCGCTGCCGCCGCTGCAACCGAGCGCGCAGCCGCTGGCCGCCGCGACCACCCAGGGATCGGACAACTTCAGCTTCGTGTATCGCGTGCGGGCGGGAGCCACGGATCTCCGGTATCGGATCGATGTCTCCCTAGATCTCGCGGCTTGGGACAACACGGAAACCCAGGTGGAGACGCTCTCCCGGATCGACCAGCCGGATGGCTCGACTCGCATCGTGGCCCGGCTGCTGCCGGTGCCGACGGGAGTGCCCGCGAGCCGGTTTGTCCGGCTGGTGGCGGGGCCGTGAGCCCCTGTTTCTGACCCAGGCGCTCCGTCCCCCCCCCCCTGTTTTTGATTTGGGGGGGCGAGTTGAGGGGTTGGAGTCGACATTTTGGGGCCACCCCCCCCGTTTTTTTGATGGTGAGGTTGGGCTTGGGGCCGGGGAGGTGGGCACCCCCCCTCTTTTTTCGGGCTGGGTGGAGGAAATGTTGACTTGAGGGGGTGGGAACAGTGGCGGTGTGGCACCCCCCCCTGTTTGTTTTGAGGAGGGGTTGGCGGGAGCAACGGACTCGGACGGATTGGCCGGATCGGTCGGATGGGGGGGGAGGTGTGGTTGGTGGGGGGCCGGGAGGGTGGACGGCACAGGGGCAGGGGGGAACGCAGGGAGGGAAAGCTCCCTTGGGACTGATCATTGTAGGGCCATCCGAGGACGGGTCGGAACAGGAGGCACGGCGGGCCGGGACTGCTGTTCGGAGACGATCCGGATGACCACGAATGATGGTTCGCAGTCATGGACGAAGATTACACCGGCGGCGGGGAATATCAAGGACGGACGAAGGGCAACCGCGGCTCAGAGCCTGTCTGAAAATTCCGGCGAGGCCGACGACGGGTCTTTTGGCTGGGGCCTTCGTTGGCCCGACCGTTACAGCCCGCTGCGGGGATGCGCCGGTCGGGCCGCCTCGGCCGCAGCCAAAATCCCTCGTCGCCGGCCTCGCCGGAATTTTCAGACAGGCTCTCAGGATTGGGAAGCCAGTTACGTGTGCGGGCCGTGTTCGCCGCACCGCCCAACAATTCTTCCTTTGAACGGTCGCTGAAGTTAGGTATCACCGTGCGATAGTCGATGAATTCGGCGGAACAAAGCAATTCTGCGGATCGAGGCTGGTTCACCACCACCCACTGGAGCGTGGTGCGGCGGGCCGGCCGGGAGGACGGAACAGCGGCGGCGGCCCTCGAACGCCTCTGCCGGACCTATTGGAAGCCGCTGTTTCACTTCGCGCGCCGGATGGGGTATGCCGAGGCGGACAGCGAGGATCTCACGCAGGCGTTCTTCGCGCATTTTCTGGAGAAGGGGACGGTGCGGGCGGCGGATGCGGAGCGAGGGCGGTTTCGGTCGTTCCTGCTGTCGTCGTTCCGGCACTTCGCCGACTCGGAATGGCGGAAAGCGCATGCGGTCAAGCGGGGCGGCCGGCAAGTCTTCATCGCGTGGGAGGAATTGACCGTGGAGGCCGCGGCGGATGTGGAACCACGGGACATGGCCTCGGCCGACCGGCTCTTCGACCGGAAATGGGCGCAAACCGTGTTCGCCCAGGCGCTGGCGGCGCTCCGCCAGGAATACGCCACGCAGCGCAAGATCGCCCAGTTCGACCAGTTGAAGAAATTCATCGCGACTCCGGCGGCGGACGGAGCCTACGCCGAAGCCGGCCAGCCGCTAGGGCTGACGGCGAACGCCGTCACCATCGTCGTGCACCGGATGCGCCATCGCTACGGTGAGCTGGTGTGGGCGGAAGTCGCGAATACCGTAAGCGAAGCACAGGAAGTTGAGGACGAACTCCGCTATTTGATGGAGATGTTGAGGGAGTAGGCACCGGTTCGCGGGCCACCCGGTGCATTCTAATTCTGTTTCTCCCGTTGGATTTGAGATTCGATCACTTCCGCAGAGGGCGCGCGCCAGAATTGCAAACGGCCGCTGGTTCCCCAACCGAGACTTCGACCGTCCTGAACCAGCACTCCAAGCGTATGGCCGTCGGGGGAGAATTCGGGACTAATGCAAAAAGGGCCGGCGACCGGCAGCGTGAGCAGGTCCAGATCATGCTCGGGGCTCCAGAGGATTACGCTGCGCCGCCCGCCCGCGGTCGTCACCAGCCGGCGGCCATCGGGCGACCAGGCAATGTCCAGGGCATTGATGCGCCCCCCATTGTCCAGCGAAGCCTGCTCCTGCCAGCCCGGCAACTTCCACCACGAGGCGATAAAATTCGGTCCGCCGAACGACACGCCTCCGGCAGCGGCAAAATATCTTCCATCGGGTGAGAATTCGGCCCGGCTGAACGGGCGGTAGGCATGGCGCATCCCGACCGGCCAGTCGATGGGCCGCGTGTTGCCGGTTGCCAGGTCGATTCGAAAGGCTTTCGATGTTAACGAAATCGCCACTGCCCAGTCTTCCCGGGGCGAGAGGGCGATCGTGCCGCGATGCGCATTCGTCCAAGAATGAATCTCCCGGCCAGTCCCGACCGCCCAGCGCTGGTATTTGGCGCCGTCGGAAAGGCTCGTGATCAACTCGCGGCCATCGGCCAGAAAGGCATGCACGGATGGGAGGAAGGCTTCGCCGGGAATGGACCAGGCACCCGCCCGTTCCCGTCGGTCCACGTCCCACACCTCGATCCGCCCTTCGGCGGCGACCGCCAGCCAGCGCCCGTCCTTGCTGAAGCGATAGCTCGCGATCGATGGCTTGGGGAACTCATGGAGAACCGTCCGGTCCGAGAAGTTGACGCCGCTTCGCTGCGCCAGCACCCCCGGCGCATCGACGGAAACGATCACGTTATTGCTGCGGAATGCCCAATCCTTGCTGCCTGTTCCTTCCGGAAGCTGCCAGGAATCCATGGCTGCTCCCGCCTCAATGTCCGTTCGCCAGACCAGAACCACGCCATCCACCCCGGCGCTGACCAGCGTGTTGGATGCCGAAGCGGCGGCCAGATGGGCCACGCCGTTGTAATGGCCTCGCCACCGGGCCTCCGGCTGGCGGGTTTCCATATTCCACAGCCGGATGGTCCGATCCTCACCAGCCGACGCCAGCCGGCCGCGGCCGGGCAAGAAGGCCAGGGCGCGCACGGGGCCCGTGTGGCCCGCCAGCTTTTCGACCAGCCGCCCAGTCGTGGCTTCCCGCAGATGGATGACCGGATGCGGGTCGTCGCCGGTCGAAGCGGCCCACCTCGCGTCCGGCGAGATCGCCACCATTCTCGCCTCGCCTTCGGCAGCCTCCGAAGTCCACAGGCGGTTGCCGGTGTCAAGTTCTGTCGCGGCCAAGGTGCGTCCGCTGCCATCTCCCGGGTGAATGACAAAGCGAAGATTGCTCTCCGCCGCCCAGCAAACGGGCACATCGCGCTGGAACGGCCTTCCCAGATCGATCCGCAGCGCCCGGTCCTGGCGGCCCGTCCCGGTCTCCCAGATGGCGAATTCGACTTCGCGCGCATACTGGGCAGCACTGGCCGTCAGCAGGCTCGCGCCATCGTGGGAGAAGACGAGGCCCAGGCAGGCATTGGTGAGCGCGATGGCCCGCGCTTCCGTTCGCGATTCCAGATTCCACAACCGGACGAGATGCTGGCCTTCCGCCTCCCCGGCATAGGCCAGCCAGGAACCAGCCGGGGAGAATCGAACCAGCGCCTGGCTGGAGCCCGCGGAAAACTCAGCCGCTCTCTCTCGGCTCCGCAAATTCCAGAGCTCGGCCTTTCCCGAATAAAGATCCCCCACCGCCAGCCATTGCCCATCCGGGGAGACATCGATCATCCGGATATTCAAATGAGTCAGATTCTCGAGGCGGCTCTCCGCGTCGCTCCGGGTTTGCCGCCAGAGATATCGCCATTCCCAGCCCCGCTGCGATGCCTCAGTATACGCCGATTGCAGGTCAAGGATGCGCTGGTTTTCGACCAGCAATTTCGCGGGCAGCAAGTCGTCTTCGCTCAACGCCTGTTGCGCCCGATTCATGTCGGAAGCGTAGGCCCTGAAAAACATGGCGCGACCCTGCTTCTCAGCTTCCTTTCGCAATCGTGCTTCGACCTTATGGGCCTCCTCTGCCTTGCCTTCGGCAAGGACGGCGTCAGCGCGAGCCACTCTTTCGCGGAGCAATGCCCAAGTGCTCGCTATCAGGCCCAACAGCAATGCCACCAGGGCGATGCCGAAGCCCGCCGCGATGGCTCGATGTCGCCAGGCTAGGCGGCGCAACCGATACAGGGTACTCGTCGGGCGCGCCAGGACGGGTTCGTGGACGAGGTGGCGCTGGATATCGGCGGCCAGGCTGGTGGCGGTTTCGTAGCGGCGGGTGCGATCCTTTTCGAGGGTCTTCATGACGATCCAGTCCAAGTCGCCGCGGACCAGGTGGATCAGTTTCGGGGGCTCGGCTCGGCGCTGCCTGGCGGCGGTTTCCAGTTCCACCTCCGTCAAGGCACTGATGCGCAGGGAGGGCCGAGCGGGCTCTTGCTCCCGGATGACGCGACGCATCCCGTCCAGGCCAACCGCCAAAAGGTCCTTGATCTCGAAGGGAGTTTTGCCGGTCAATAATTCGTAGAGCAGGACGCCCAAACTGTAGATATCGGAGCGGGTATCGATATCGAGGCTGGTGAGGTCGGCCTGCTCGGGGCTCATGTAGGCGGGGGTGCCGATGAACTGCTCGAAGGCGGTGAAAAGGGTCTGGTCGGTCAAGCGTCCTTCGATGGCCTTGGCAATGCCGAAATCGATGACTTTCGGGACGGCCACGCCGTCGTTGACCGTCACCAGAATATTGGAAGGCTTGATGTCGCGGTGGATGATGCCCTTCTGATGGGCGTGCTGGATGGCCTGGCACACCTTGACGAAAAGATCGAGCCGTTCCTGGGTCGAGACCCGATGCTGGTCGCAATAATCGGTGATGCGCTGGCCGCGCACTAACTCCATGACGAAGTAAGGGCGGCCTTGCTCCGTCGCGCCCCCGTCGAGCACCTTCGCGATATTCGGATGGTCCATCATAGCCAGGGCCTGGCGCTCCGCTTCGAACCGGGCCACGACGGACTTGGTGTCCATCCCCAGCTTGATGACCTTGAGCGCGACGCGGCGGCGGACGGGTTCCTCCTGCTCGGCCATGTAGACGATGCCACAACCGCCTTCGCCGATCTTTTGCAATAGCCGGTACCGGCCGATCCGTTCGCCCGGCTGCTCCGCGGGCCGCGCGGCCGGCGTTTCGTCGACTGGACAAAGCGCGGCGAGATCAGTAGTCGCGACGCCCATGGCGGGTGGGGTGGTCCTAACGGTCTCTTCGGCGGCGCTCACCAGGGCCTCGACTCTGTTGCGCAATTCGTTGTCTTCGGCGCAGGCTCCATCCAGAAAGGCTTTTCGCTCCGACCCGGCCGGTCGATTCAAGGCGCGTTTGGCCAGTTCGGCTTCGCGTGGCGAGGGATGGTCGGACTTGAAGGGCATGGCCGTGGTTGGGAATCGAGGATCGTTTTGACTACGCCGAGTCGACATCCAGAGCTGCGGAGGCCAGCGGCCTCACGCGTTTCTCGTTGCGGGTCCCAGTCAAGGGGATCGATCTGGTTATCATCAGTTTTTTCGCCAGGTTAAGAACTGGTTCACCTTGTACTACGTGAGATTGCGCGCGCTATTTCAAGCGGTTTCTTGTGATTCGGAGACGAACGGGAGGGGTGGGGGCTCGGCGTGAGGGGCAGGGCGGTGAAGGGGTGTGGGTGGTGGAAGAGGTCGGAGCGGACGGAGCGGTCGGATCGAGGATGGGGCGGTTGGGGATGGGCCTTCAGCCCGCAGGGGTTGTTTGGGGGACAAGACCCAGCCCGGCGCTGTGCTTGGGCTGGGCTACGATGGGGTGCGCCTTTGGCGCGGAGAAGCGCGAGCGGGGATCAGATCTTCGAGGGTTTGTGAAATGGAGGCTAGAGCGGGCAGGGCGAGTTGAGGAAGCGAGGATCTCGGCCGACGCGATGGGGAGGTCAGGCGGAGGCGAGTTCGGCGTGGAGGGGTTTGTCTTTTTTGAAGCGGCTGACGCCGAGGATGCTAAAGCCGATGACGTGGCCTTCCTGATCGACGCGTTCCATGACGGCTTCGTGATCGGTGGCGCGGCTGTAACCGGCGGCGTCCGAAAACTGGACTTCGAGGAAGTCGGCTTCGGCGTCGAACCAGATTTTTACTTTGTCGGCCACAAATCTTCTCCGGGTTTCGGCTTGTCGGTCAGATAGGCGGTGACCACAAACGCATCGTTGTCGGAGTATTTAACCACAACACAGAGCCATTTGCCACCGACAATTGTGCGCTCAAAGAATTTGTAAAAAACGCGCATCGCTGGGACCGAACTAGATCGTCGCACGAATGCTGGCTCGCGCAGGACGAGCCCGATCTCGATGATCAGGCCCTTCATTTCCGGATGTTCCAAGACATGAGCCACCCGCTCTTCGGTGAGCCTGACAGAACGACCAAAACAATCGGGTAAATTGTTCATCTTCCATTTGCGTCCAACGGTAAACAGAAGCTGTCAAGGGGCAAAAATGCGCCAAGCAAATTCAGGGTGCCAAACTCCTCCTGAACGTCTGATGGGACATGAGAGAGCACCCTGGTTCTCGAAGGCAGTGGAACGAATCTTGTTATGTTATGGCGTGGAGGGCGGTGTAGTTTTTTTTGCCTTTGCGGAGGAGGAGGTATTTGGCGAAGAGGAGGTCGGGGGTTTTGAGGGTGCGGGTGGGGGAGGTTTCGCGGAGGTTGTTGAGGTAGATGCCGCCGCCTTCGAGGTCTTTGCGGGCCTGGCCTTTGGAGGGGCAGAGGCCGGATTCGACGAGGAGTTCGAGGAGGGGGAGACCCTCGCCGACGAAACGGGCGGCGGGGAGTTCTTTGGTGGGGACTTCGCCGAGGATTTCGCCAAAGGTGGATTCGGAAATGCCGTCGAGGCCGCCGCCGAAGAGGATTTCGCTGGCGCGGATGGCTTCGCGGGTGGCGTCGGGGCCGTGGATCAATTCGGTGACGGTGCGGGCGAGGGCGGTGTGGGCGACGCGGGCGCCGGGGTTGGCGGCGTGCTGCTGCTCGAGGGCGGCGATTTCCTCGTGGGGGAGGAAGGTGAAGTATTTGAGGAGTTTGACGACGTCGCGGTCATCGGTGCGAATCCAGAATTGGTAGAAGCGGTAGATGCTGGTTTTGGCGGGGTCGAGCCAGATGGCGCCGGCGACGGTTTTGCCGAATTTGGAGCCGTCGGCGTTGGTGAGGAGGGGGAGGGTGAGGCCGAAGACGTGGGCGCCGAGTTTTTTGCGGCAGAGATCGAGGCCGGCGGTGATGTTGCCCCATTGGTCGCTGCCGCCCATCTGGAGTTCGCACTCGACGGTTTGGCGGAGGTGGTAGAAATCGAAGGCCTGGAGGAGCATGTAGCTGAACTCGGTGTAGCTGAGGCCGGCTTCGCGGTCTTCCATGCGGGCGCGGACGCTTTCCTTGGCGACCATCATGTTGACGGTGAAGTGTTTGCCGACGTCGCGGAGGAAATCGAGGTAGCTGACGGGGGTGGTCCAATCGGCATTGTCGACGAGGCGGGCGGGATTGGGGACGCCTTCGAAGACGAGGAGTTTGCGGAGCTGTTCTTTGACGCAGGCGATGTTGTGGCTGAGGACGTCGCGGGTGAGGAGGTTGCGCTCGGCGGATTTGCCGCTGGGATCGCCGATGAGGCCGGTGGCGCCGCCGGCGACGGCGATGGGGAGGTGGCCAGCATTCTGGAAGCGGCGCATGGCGAGGAGGGGGACGAGGTTGCCGACGTGGAGGCTATCGGCGGTGGGATCGAAACCGACGTACAGGGTGGTGGGCCCGCGCGCGAGGCGCTGGGTGAGTTGCTCGAAATCGGTGCAATCGGCCACGAGGCCGCGCCATTTCAGATCGTCGAGAATAGTCATCGATGAGGGCGACGGTAGCGGAGAGGGGGGATTTCAGCGAGGCGGAATCCCCGCGCTCCTTGCAGCAATCAGCCAGGAGGCAGCGGCCCGAAGACCTGGGTGGCGAGATCGGAACCCAGGTGGAGGTGCGCGAAGCGCTGGCGCAACTCATCCTCCGAAGCCTGGGGGTGCCGGGCGCGCAGCCCGGCGGCACAGAGGCGCCGCGCCGTCACGCTCAACCGGTCGGCCAACTGCAGCCGGCGCCAGGGCGGGGCCTGGCGCAGCAACTCGATCAGGACTTGTTCAGCCTCCGGGCTCGTGTCGGGCGACTGCGTTTTCATCGGTGGCACAAATTCGCCGGGCCGGTTCCAGAAAGCAAGGGGCGTGGAGGCGGTTGGCGATGCGGCGCGTTGATGCCAATGAAGAGAGACCGGAGAGGAATTCAGCGAGGCGGAATCGCTGATGGGCTCGAAGCTGGGATCGAAGGATGGCGGGTGGAGGGCTTGGGGCGGCTGGCGCGGGATTGGGCGAGGAGCCAGCGGTAGAGTTCGGGATTGTGGTAGGTCTCCGTCCAGGCGTCGTGGCCGGCGTGAGGGTAGAGGGTGAGCCGGGCGTCGTTGCCGATTTGGCGCAAGGCGTGGACGAGGCGTTCGCTCTCGGCAGGGAGCACCACGTCGTCGCGCCCGCCGTGGAAGGCCCAGACGGGGAGTTTCTTCAAGGCGGCCAGCCGGCCCGGGGGAGCGAGGAGGATCGGGAGGGTGCTGCCGCCGCCGCAGACCGGGACGAGGGCGGCGAACCGGCTGGGGTGGTTGAGTCCGAGGCTCCAGGCGCCGTAACCGCCCATGCTCACGCCAGTCAGGTAGACGCGCTTCGAATCGATCTGGTAGCGGCGTTCCATGTCGTCGAGGAGCGCGAGGAGGGCGTCGTCGTTCCAGGTTCGGCCGGCCGGGCATTGCGGCGAAACGAGGATGAACGGGAAGTCGGGCCGGGTTTTGACGATCCGGGGCGGGCCGAGCACGGCGACCCGGGCGAGGTCGGTGCCGCGTTCGCCCGCGCCGTGCAGGAACAACATGAGGGGCCACCGCCGGCGTTTGTCCTGGCCGTAGCCCTCGGGCAGGAAGAGGAGATATTGGGCGCGGAGTTCGGCGCTGCTGCGCGCGTGGAACATTTTCGCGGCCTGATGGGACGATGCCATAGCGTGGACGGTCGGCTCTCTGCGATGCGGATTGGTGGGAGGAGAGCAGCGACCCGGGCGAAGTCAGGAAATGATATCGCGGACGACCCGGCCGTGGACATCGGTCAGGCGAAAATCGCGGCCGGCATAGCGGTAGGTGAGCTTTTCGTGATCGAGCCCCATGAGGTGGAGGATCGTGGCGTGGAGGTCATGCACATGCACCGGGTTCTCGGCCACGTTCATTCCGAACTCGTCCGACGCGCCGTAGACACTGCCGCCGCGGACGCCGCCGCCCGCGAGCAGCGTGGTGAACGCGGTGTGGTGATGGTCGCGCCCGGCCGGCTTGCCCTTGTCTTCCTTGCGATTCTCGGCATAGGGCGTGCGGCCGAACTCGCCGCCCCAGATGACCAGCGTATCGTCCAGCAGGCCGCGGGACTTCAAGTCGAGGATCAAAGCGGCGCTCGCTTGATCCGCATCGGCGCAGAGTTTGCGGTGGCGGCGGTCGTGGTCGGTGTGGGTGTCCCAAGGCTGATTGTCGGACGACGTATAGTAAACCGTCACGAACCGGACGCCGGATTCGACCAGGCGGCGGGCGAGCAGGCAGGATTTGGCGAAGGTGGTTTCGCCGTAGAGGGAGCGGACGGATGCCGGCTCGCGGCCGATGTCGAAGGCGTCCATCGCTTCGCGCTGCATGTGGAAGGCGGTTTCCATGGCGCGAATTTCGGCTTCGAGGCGCGGGTCTTCGCTGCGCTCCTGGGCGTGGCCGGCATTCATGCGCTGGAGGAGATCGAGCTGGCGGCGCTGCTGGGCGAGAGTGAGTTTCGGGCTGCGCACGTTGGCGACAAGCTTGTCGACTTGCATTTCCGAGGTCAGCACGCTGGTGGCCTGGAATTGCGCGGGCAGGAAGCTGCTGCTCCAGAGCGCGGGCCCGACCACGATCTTCGGGCTGGGGCGCAACACCACGTAGCCGGGCAGATTCTCATTTTCGGTTCCGAGGCCGTAGAGCAGCCACGAGCCGAGGGAGGGACGGATCGGTTGGACGTTGCCGGTATGCATCTGCAGCAGCGCCGGTTCGTGGTTCGGCACATCGGTGTGCATCGAGCGGATGACACAGCAATCATCGATCACGCGAGCCAGGCAGGGCAGGGTCTCGCTCACTTCGAGGCCACTCTCGCCGTGGCGCGCAAAGGCGAGGGGGGAGGGCAGGAATCCGGTGCCGGAGCTTTTCTTGTACAGCTCCCCGTTCGGCTGTTCCCCGGCGTGCTTCAACAACGCGGGCTTGGGATCGAATGTGTCGACATGCGACGGGCCCCCGTTCAAAAAGAGAAAGATCGCCCGTTTCGCTCGCGGCCGGATCATCGGCTCGGCCAGGGCGGTGCGCCCGAGCAGGCTGGCCAGGCCGACGGTGCCGAAGCCGGTACACATCCGATCCAGCATCCGCCGGCGGGTCATTGGCGCCGACAGGCCCATCGTGGTGGAAAATCGATCAATCGACATAGGCGAATTCGTTCGAAGCCAGCAAGATCTGGCCGTACTGGGCCCACGGACTGTACTCGCCCTCCGGCGTGTCTTCGAGAAACGCACGGGCGTCGGCCAGCTCGCGCAGTGCGGCGGAGCGTCCAAAAACCTGTTGATAGGCCGCCTCGATCCGCTCCTCGGTGGTTCCGTATTGGGGCAGCCGTTCCGCGAGGGCGGTGGCCCGGGCCAGCATGAACGGGCTGTTCAGGACGAACAGTTTTTGGGTCGGGGTCGTGGTGATGGGCCGGCGTTCTGCATGCACATTGGCGTCCGGATAGTCGAATTGCATCAGGGTCGGGTTCAGTTCGAGGCGGCTGACCCGGCCGTAGACGGTCCGCCGCAGATTGGCCGGATCGGTTAATTCCCGCGAGGGGCCTCCCTCGGCCGATAATTCGCCGGTCACCGCGAGCACCGCATCGCGCCATTGTTCCACCGAGAGGCGCTTGCGGGGCATCTTCCAGAACAAGCGATTCTCCGGATCGGCCGCGGCAGCCTGATTGGCATGGGCCGATTCCGAAGATTGCCGGTAGGTCGAGGAGAGGACGAATTCACGGACGAGCGATTTGATCGACCAGCCGTTTTGCATGAAGCGCACCGCCAGGTCGTCGAGCAGTTCGGGGTGCGAAGGCGCTTGCCCGGATCGGCCGAAATTGCTTGCGGTGGCCACGAGCGGCTCGCCGAAGACCATTCCCCAGAGGCGATTGACGGCCACGCGGGCCGTGAGCGGATTATCGCGGCCGGCGATGGCGGCGGCCAATTCGCGGCGGCCGCTCCCTTCCGCGAAGGGCCGGGGTTCGTCGGCGGAGAGCACCCGCAGGAAGCGGCGGGGCGCGAGATCGCCCTTCCGTTCCGGGTTTCCGCGCACGAAGACAGGCAAATCCTTGGCCTCGCCTTCTTCGACCATGTGCAGCGTCTCCCGCTTCATCTTCTCGGCGGAGGCATCCCGCTCCTCGGGCTCGCCACAGGCCGACTTGTTGGCCATGCGGGTGCTCGCGAAGACTCCCGCCATCGCGTAGTAATCCTGTTGGGTGATCGGATCGAACTTGTGATCGTGGCAGCGGGCGCAAGCCACCGTGAGACCGAGCATCGCGCGGGAGACGGTGTCCACGCGGTCCTCCCACTCGTCGGCCATGACCTCGATCCGGTTGCGATTGTAATACTTCGGGCCGAGGCCGAGAAATCCGAGGGCGGGCATGTCCTCCTGCGTGGCGCCGGTTTCGAGATCGGCCGCCAATTGGAGCCGGAGAAAGCGATCGTAGGGCAGATCTTGATTGAAGGCATCGATCACCCAGGCCCGATAGAGATAGGCATTCGGGTAGAAGAATTTGGTGTCGCTGCCGACCTGGTGGGCCTGATCTTCGGCGTAGCGCGCCAAGGGGAGCCACAGGCTCGCCAGCCGCTCGCCATACGCCCGCTGATGGAGCAGGCGGTCAACGAGCCGCTCGTAAGCGTCGGCGCGGGGATCGTTGAGAAACCGGGAGGCCTCCTCTCGTGTCGGCGGCAGGCCGGTCAGGTCGAACGCCACGCGGCGCAGCAGGGCAGCCCGGCTGGCGGGCTGGGCCGGTTCCAATCCCCGGGCTTCCAAGGCCGCCAAGACGAAATAGTCGATCGGCTGGGCCGGCCACTGGCGATGCTGAACCTTCGGCCGGGCTGGCTGAACGGGGGCCTGGAACGACCAGAATTCCCGCTCCTTATTCCAATCAAAGCCCTCGCCTCGAGCCGGGGTGGCGAAAGCCAGCAGGCTGAGAGCCGCGAGCATGGTCGCTTTTATGGCACCGGTATATTTCATCGGTTCAGGCTTATCGCAAAACTTTACTCCTGCCCCCCTCCTCGCGCAACGCCCGATTCCTCCTGGAAGCGATCGAAAACGGCGCCACCGCGGATGAAGCCGGGCGTCCGGATAGAGAATGCGCCTGGATGAAATCTCGGGCGCATCTGGAGACCGCCCCCGTTGGGCCGTTCCGCCGAAAGGCGGCTGGGAGTTTCCCGCGCCAAACCGCATAAATGCGGGACTCCAAACAATGAGCCGACATCGCTTGGGGCGGTGCCGAGATGCGCCCGGAAATCTCCCATCGTGCGGTTCGAGCTTGAGCGGACCGCTGGAAATCGTGAAGATGGCACCATGAATCCACCGCTGGCGAGAAGTCGCTTGGTCGTATTGGGCATGGTCCTGGGCCTCCTGCTGGCCACCGCGGAAGCGTCGGCGGCCGAGGCTTCGCCGATGAAGCAATGGGTGAAGGGGAAGGGCTGGGGATGGGTCTGGGGTCCGAACGACGAGGTCGGCGCGCTGAATGAAATGACCGATGCCTCGCGCCTGGCGGCGTTGCGGATCGTCCAGAAGGGCCAATCGTACGACCTGGGCGTCAGTTACGACCGAACCTCGTTCAAATGGCCGGGACACAGTCCGGGCGAGATTATCTCGTTCCGGACCCCGGAAGGCGTCAAGCGGCAGGGCGATCTCCCAGGCATTCTCGGCGCCGAGAAGCAGACCGCGTGGCATAGCTGCACGCTGTTCATCAGCGACAATGTGGGCACGCAGATCGACGGCCTGGCCCATATCACGACCGGGGCGGACGATCATTGGTACAACGGTTTCAAGGAACGGGAGTGGGGTGGGAATTGGGGGGTGCGGAAGTGCGACGGCACCACGATCCCGCCGATCGTGGCGCGCGGGGTGATGATCGACGTGGCCGGCTTCAAAAAGGTGGAAGCGCTGGCGCCCAATGCGATCATCACGACGGCTGATTTGCAGGGGGCGCTTCGCCAGCAGGGCACGGAGCTTCGCCCCCGCGATGTGGTGTTAATCCGCACCGGGACGCTGCGGTTCTGGGGCGAATCGGGGACGGACCCGGACGGGAAAGTAAAGCAGCACGATTCGGCCGGGATCGATCTGGCCGCCGCCCAATGGCTCGTGGAACAGAATGGCGCGATGATGATCGGGAGCGACACCAGCGGGCTGGAGTACGGGCCGAAGCCGGAAGATGCCGCCGCCTTCAATGCCAAGTACGGCACCTTCATCCCGGTGCATCATTACCTTCTGATCGAGCAAGGCGTTCACATCGGCGAATTCCATCATCTTGAAGAACTCGCCCGGGATCGGGCCTACGAATTCTGCTACTTCGCTTCGGTGAACAAGATCAAAGGCTCGGCCGCCGGATTCACCTTGCGGCCGGTGGCGATGCGCTGAGGGATCGAGGCGGCAGGCGGCAAGGCGGCAGGTTCGCCTTGAATTCGAGCGGCTTTCTCCTAGTATAATCCCATGCTTTTGCCGTCCGACGTGCCGGTGATGACCTTGCCCAATGCGACTTTGTTCCCGCAGGTCATGCTGCCGCTTTTCATTTTCGAGCCGCGCTATCGGGCGATGCTGGCCGACGTGCTGGCGACGGAGCGGGTCTTTGCCATCGCCATGCGGCAAACGCGCCGCCGCCGCGAGACGCCCCAAGTGGCCGGCCTCGGAATGATCCGGGCGGCCGTGACGCACCCAAACGGCACTTCCCATTTGGTGCTGCAGGGGCTGGGCCGGGTCGAGCTGGGCGAAACGGTGCAGGAGCGCCCCTATCGCCGGCAGATGTTTCGGATGCTGGAAACGGTGCCGACCGACAAGGCTCGGACGGAGGGTTTGACCGAGCGCGTGCTGGCGCTGGTGGCCGAGCGGTTTCAAAATGGTTTTCCCTCGCCGATCCTCGACGGGCTGCTCAAACTCACGGGCAAGGAGGAGGAAGCCGCGGACCAGCCGCCGAATGCCGCCGCCGTTCAGAGCATCGTCGATTACCTCTCCAAACTCGATAATCCGGAGCAACTAGCCGACCTGGTCTCCTGCACGCTGTTGACCACGCCGTCCCAGCGCCAGAAAATTCTCGAGACGCTGGATCTCGAGGAACGGTTGAAGCGGCTGATCCGGTTCCTGGCCATGCCGGCCAAGAAATAAGCGAAATGAACTGCGCATGACGCCGGAAGCCTCCAAAAGTTTCGAAGAACAGAACACGGCCTTGTTTGCCGGCCTGGTGATGCAGCAAGCCAACGCCGCGCTGATGTTTCTGGGCAGGGGGAAGCACCCGGAGACCGGCGAGACGATGCTCGACCTGGACTCCGCCCGCTACCTGATCGACCAGCTCGAAATGCTGGCGGTCAAGACGAAGGGCAATCTCACCGCTCAGGAAGAAGCGTTTCTCAAGCAAAGCTTGATGACGGCGCGATTGACGTTCGTGGATGCCGCCAACGCCGCGAAACCGGCCACTCCTGCCCCCGCTGCCGTGCCGCTGGACGCGGGCCCCGCACCGGGCTCGACGACCGCCTCCGAGAGTTCGGCCCCTCCGCCGGAGTCCGGGACGAGGACGAAATTCGTCAAGAAGTACTAGGAGCCGTCCCGCTTCGGTGTATCTCAACCCGGCCATCGAGGAATTCGTGCGGCGCATGGGCGATCGCATGCCCTGGGGCGAGGTGCTGATCCAGCGAGACGCCGAGGCATTCGACCTGCGGCACATCCGGGACGAAGCGCGGGATCGATCGTCGCTGCGCTCGGTCAATGCGATCGAGCTTCGTGAATCGGTGAGCCGCACGGAGTCAGGAACGTTCCGGCCCCTGAAAAGTGCGCCAAATCTCCCAGCGCATTGGGTCTTCCTGGCCAGAGACGCGACCGAGCTTTGGCAGGGATTGAATGTGCTCTATCCCGGGTCCGTCGCCGATTGGTATCAGATGCTCGATCCGGATTTTCGGCCCATTTCGTTTGAAGCTTTTGCCATGCGCCAGAGCGGGATGTATCGGATTGTGGGAGGGCTGTCGAGCCGGTTGGCGCTGGGGTTGGCGCGAGCGGTTTGCCAGAAGCGGTATTGCCTCAAAGACCGTCGCTGGACGGTGGGGGAGGAGTCGTCGTCTGGATCAGGGGTAGACGAGACCATGCCCTGTCTTGACCCATGCGCGATCTTGCTGGACGCCGCGCGCAAGGCCGGCCGGACGGCGCAAGAGCCACCCATCCACCTGGAACTGGCGCCGAGCGAGCTAGAGCTGATGCTTGGCGCCGTCGAGCGAGCGATCGAAGCGGCCCTGGCGGACCCGCCCGCCGGGACGGAGACGGACCCGCGCCGGTTGCAACTTCTGCTGGAAAAATACCGCCCGGTGCTGGAAGCTGCGCCGCGAGTCGCACAAAAGGAATAACATGAGACGCTGGATGTGGCTGTTGGCTTCCCTGTTTTTGGGGTGGGCCGGCCAGGATGCCTACGGGGCGGATGCCGACAAGCTATGGCGGGAAGTGGTAGAGGCGTACAAGCCCCCCGTGCCGCCGGAATCCCTTTCCAAGAAGACGCCCTCAGCCGAAGAGAAGGAGGCGTACCGGAAGGAACTGGGCGTGAAGGCGGCGGCGGCGGCGGACAAAGCCCGCGAGTTTTACACGCGGTTTCCGGACAATCCGAACGCTGAGGAAGCCCGCGAGAAGGAGCGGAACCTCCTCACCCAGGCGATCCGGCTGGGCCAGACCCAATTGGCCGCGCGGCTGGAGGAAGCGACCCCCAAGGAAGAGGAGCCGAGCGAGGACGACCGCGTCCGAACCGAAGTCAACGCCTTGAGTACGCGGGCGATGGCCCGGGAAGCCGAAGGCAAGGAGGCAGTGCTGGAGGAGTTCGAAAAGGGCCTGACCGAGCTGCTTAAGAAGTACCCGAATCAGCCGGGTTTGTGGGGTCTCTCGCTGGAGATCGCCAAGAACTCGGACGAGGCTTCGGGCAAGCGCCGGTTCAAGGCGATCCTCGATGGAGCCGCCCCGGAAGAAATCAAGGAGATGGCCCAAAAGGCGTTGCGCCGGCTGGATGCGGTGGGGCAGCCGTTCGAGATGTCGTTCACGGCGCTGGACGGGCGGGAGATCGATGCCAAAAAGCTGAAAGGCAAGGTGGTGCTGATCGATTTTTGGGCGACGTGGTGCGGGCCCTGCCTGCAGGAATTGCCGAACGTCTTGCGCACTTATAAAGAGTTGAACAAGGAGGGCTTCGAAATCCTGGGAATCAGCCTCGATAAATCGAAGTCGAACTTCGAGCGGTTTCTAAAGGATCAGCAAATGACCTGGCCGCAATACTTCGATGGCAAGGGGTGGGGGAACAAGTTCGTGATCGAGCATAACGTCCTCGAAGTGCCGACCATGTGGCTGGTGGACAAGAAGGGGATTCTGCGCGACCTGAAGGCGCGCGAGGGCCTCGAAGCCAAAGTCCGCAAACTCCTCGCCGAGCCTTGACCGCGCGGGCGCGCCCGACATGCTGGCCAGCACCCTGATCGAATCGCTCTTTTCGCCCGGATTCTATTTCCAGAATCCGTGGCTGTTCCTCTTGCTGGCGTTCCAGATCTGGATGCTGGTGGATGCGCTGCGGCGGGAGGAATACTTCTGGGCGGTCTGCATTTTCCTCTTCTCGTTTCTCAGCGCGATGCTGTACTACCTGTTCGTCTATCGCCAGGCGCAGCCGCTGGCCAGCTCGACGCGGGGCTTCGAGTTGCCGGGGGCGCAGCACCGGCGGCGCATCCAGGAGTTGCAGGCGCAGATTCATCACCTGGACAAGGCCCATCATCACGCCGAGCTGGGGGACATCTATTTCCAGCAAGGCAAACTCAAGGAAGCCGAGACGGCCTACCGCGAGGCGCTCACCCGCGAGCCGGCCGACGCTGACTTTCAAGCGCATCTCGGGCAATGCCTGCTGCGCCAGGGACGCGTGCCGGAGGCCCGCCCCTTGCTGGAGAAGGTGGCGAAGGAGAATCCGAAGCACGATTACGGCCACACCTTGATGGCCTATGCCGAGGCGCTCACCTCCACCGGCGAAGTGGAAGCGGCGCTGGCGGCCTGGCAGTCCGTGCTGGAGCAGCACAGTTATGCGCGGGCCCGCTATCAATACGCGGAACTGCTGGCCGGCACCGGCCAGGTGGAGCGCGCACGCGCCGCGCTGGACGAGATGCTCGTGGACGAAGCCCACACGGTGGCGTTCGAGCGCAAGCGCGACAAGATTTGGACACGCAAGGCGAAGGCCCTGCGGAGGTCGCTGGGTTGAACCGCGCCCCTTCGCCGCTGGGGCGCTTCGCTCCAAGGGCCTGATGGCCATGACCGAATGGTGTGGGCTGTGCCGCTAGACGCACACTTTTCACGATTTGCGCAGGCTGAATATCTTCCGCGCCCCGACTCGATCCATCGCCGTCCGGGCCGCTCCTCCAGCGGTCCGGCGCTAAAGCGAAGGACGTGCCGGGCAGCGGGATTCCCGGTTGCAAAGCCGGGGGGTATCACGTAACTGTGAGCCTTTACCGCGATCAGAATGCGACGACTTGCGACCATAAGCGTGAATGCTTTTATGGAGCTGATTCGGCAGCCGATTTTTCTGCTGCTGATGACCGCTTCCGCGTCGTTCATTATTTTTCTCTCGACGATCTATTATTTCGGATTGGGCGAGGATCAGGTGATGACCAAGGATGGTTCGCTTGCCGTGATCTTCCTCTCCGGCTTGTTCGCGGCGGCCATCAGCGCTTCGGCGGCGGTGGCGCATGAAATTCGAACCGGGACGGCGCTGGCGGTGCTGGCCAAGCCGGTCGGCCGGGTCTCGTTTCTCCTGGGGAAATATCTCGGCCTGGCGGGCGCGCTGACCGTGCTGACCTACGTCAATTACCTCGCGACGCTCCTGACGAGCCGGATGGCGTTCGACTCGTACGGCTCGCCCGACACGATCGCGCTGCAAATCTTCTTCGGCGCGGTCCTGCTGGCGTTTACCGCGGGGGGGCTGACCAACTACTTCCTGCGCCGGCCCTTCGTGCCGGATGCCGTGCGGTTCCTGGTGGGGCTCCTGACACTCGCTTTCATCATCATCAATTTCATCGACAAGGACGGCCATGTGCAGCAATGGGGCGCGAACGTGGATTGGCGCATGAGCCAGGCCAGCCTGCTGCTGCTCTTCGCCCTCTGGATTCTGGCCGCGGTCGCCCTGGCGTGCTCGACCCGGCTCGAAATGATCCCGACCCTGGCCATTTGCAGCGCGGTTTTTCTGCTGGGGTTGATGTCGGATTATCTTTTCGGACGCACGGCCGAAGCCGCGGTGCCTGGTTTTTGGGGCGCGGCGAAGTCCTGGGCCGGCGCCGCGTTGTACGCGATCACGCCGAATTGGCAGCTTCTCTGGCTGTCCGACGCCCTCGAAAAGGGCCGGACCATCCCCTGGACGTATGTGGGGAAGGCCTTTGGCTACGTGGCGGCTTACCTGGCTGCCGCATTAGGGGCAGCCGTGTTGCTCTTCGAGGACCGGGAACTCAATTAGCTATCGTCAGATTTACATGAGCATGGAACGGAACATCCAGAAGATTGGTTGGCTGAATTTCGCGATCTTGCTGCTGGCGGGGGGGGTGGCTTTCGCGCTGGCCCGCTACTCGCACAGCCTGGCCGGACAGGTCGGCACCCTGTTTTTCGGAATGGGCTTTTTCGCGGCGCTCATCGGCCTGTTCCAGATTGGCCTGGAGTCGAAAGAACGGCTCGAGCAACTTGAGTTCGACGAGATCGCTCGGGACAAGAGCGCGGCGAGCCTCTTTACCACGGAGTCGGAAACTTTCCCGGCCCGGCGTTCCCGCGAACAATTCGAACGGTTCGTGCTGCCGGGATTTACGGTAATCCTCTTCGCGGTCGAGGCCGTTGCCGCCTACATGATCTGGCGCTGGCTGGATCAAGTGATCGTGCTGCCGCACCGGCAGCCGCTGGTGGCGATCAGCCTTTACGGCGTATTGGCCCTGGTGCTCTTTCTGCTCGGCAAGTACGGGGCCAACATCGCGCGGTTCGAGAAGCAGCATCTGGTGCGGCCTGGCGCCAGCTTCATGGTTTTCGGGGCTTATCTGGCCGCGGGCATCGCCATTGCGATCGGGCTGGGGTATGGCGGAGTGCCGAAGGCGGATTTGTATCTCGCGCGGGCGCTGGCGATCCTGCTCGGCCTGGCCGCGCTCGAAACGCTGCTGAATCTGATCCTGGAAATCTACCGGCCGCGCGTGCGGGTGCAGGGGCAGCGGGAGCGGCTGGTCTACGAAAGCCGGCTGCTGGGCTTGCTGGCGCAGCCGGAGGGAATTTTCAGTTCGCTGGCGCAATCGCTCGATTATCAATTCGGTTTCAAGGTTTCGGACACCTGGTTCTACCGCTTCCTGGAAAAGGCGCTGGCCTGGCTGATCCTGGTGCAGTTTGCCGTTCTGGTGCTTTCCACCTGCTTTATATTTATCGGCCCGGGCGAACAGGGTTTGCTCGAACGGTTCGGCCGCCCCGCCTCCGCGGAAAACATCTTGAATCCCGGGTTGCATGTGAAGATGCCGTGGCCGGCCGATCGAGTTTATCGGTTTCGCACGGACGAGGTGCAAACCTTCTACGTGGGCGGCGCGCCGGACGAGGATCACGGCAACACCATCGTGTGGAACGTGAAGCACGAGGAGGAGCCGCTGAACCTGATGGTGGCCGCGCGCGACAACGGAGCGAACACGGCCGGCGGCGATACGAATGCGCCCGGGGGCGTGCCGGTCAATCTGCTGACCGTCGGGATTGGAGTGCAATACCAGATCGCCGATGTGCGCGCGTTCGCTTACAACCATGTCGATGCCGGGAGCCTGCTCGAAAAGCTGGCGACCCGGGAGGTGGTCAAGTATTGCGTCGGTGTGGACATGTTCGAGTTCATGTCCAACGGCAAGGCGAAGGCCTCGGTGGAACTGACGCAAACCATTCAGGCCGAAGCCGACCGGTTGCGTCTCGGCGTGCGCATCCTGCATGTGGGTTTGCAGGATATCCATCCCCCGCAGAAAGTGGTCGAAGCCTTTGAAAAGGTGGTCGGCGCCCGGCAGGAACGCGAGGCGCTGGTCCTCCAGGCCCAAGGCTACGCCGCCCGCAGCCTGGCGCTGGCGCGCGGCCTGGCCGAAAAGGAAGTGCACGAGGCCGAGGCTTACAAATATTTGAAAGTCGCGAATGCCGAGGCGGAGGGCAAACGATTCGAGAACCAGTTGCTGGCCCACCGCGCCTCCCCGGAGGTCTATGTGAACCGGGCTTATTTGCAGTCCTGGATGAACGCGAGCACCAATTCGCGGTTGTTCGTCATGACCAGCACGAACTCGCACGATGTGTTTCAGTTCGATTTCCAGGAGAAGATCAATGTGGACATGTCGGACATTCCGATTCCGACAAAGAAGTAACCGCCCAACTCCTCATCTCCCCTTTTATGAAGCGTAACGCCCTCACCTTAGTGGTTGGAGTCATCCTCCTGATCATCTTCTTCCTGCTGCTTTTCACCTTCCAGGTGCGGCAGACGGAAGTGGTGGTCTTGACGACGTTCGACAAGCCTTCCTCCGCGCCGATCGAGCAACCCGGCCTGTACTTCAAGTGGCCGCGCCCGATCCAGCGCGTCTACACCTTCGACAAGCGCATCCACAATTTCGAGGATGAGTTCGAGCCGATGCTCACGCGCGACGGCAACAACCTGCTCGCCAGCGTCTATGTCGGCTGGACGATCAAGAAGCCGCTGCAATTCTTCAACAGTTTCCCGGCGGGAACCCCTTCCGCGGCGGAACCGGCCCTCAAAAGCATGGTGCGCAGCACCAAGCAGGCGATCATCGGCCAGCAGCCCTTCTCGGCGTTCGTCTCCCCCGATGCGAAGCAGGTCAAGTTCGATGCGGTCCAGGACCAGATCCTGAACGGCATCAAGCAATCCGCGCTGGACCGCTATGGGGTCAGCATCGAGTTTGTGGGGATCAAAAAGCTCGGCCTGCCGGAAAGCGTGACGCAAAAGGTCTTCGACCAGATGTCGGCCGCCCGCCAGCTCGAAGTCGATCGGATCAAGTCTGAAGGCGAGCGCGAGAAAATCCAGATCATGAGCGCGGCGGATCGCGACCGGAACGCGATCCTGGCCAAGGCGCAGGCGGAGGCGCTGAACATTCGGGGCGACGCCGACGCGGAGTCGCGCAAGTACTACGAGACGTTCAACGCGAATCCCGAGCTGGCGGTCTACCTGCTGAAGCTCCGGGCGTTCGAAACGACGTTGACGAACGGAGCCACGCTGGTGGTCACGCCGGATCTGCCGCCGTTCGATTTGCTCCTGAAGCCCAGCCGTTCGGCCTCTCCGGCCCCGTAACCCCGGGCGAACTTGAATTTGGAGCCGCTATGAACGAGCCGCAAAAGCCAGTCCAGCCCCCGCCGCACGCCGCCCCGGACGACACGGGCTCGCGCGCCCTCTCGGAGGCGTTGCGCAGCAGTTTCGCGATCGTCAAGATCGTGATGGTTCTCCTGGTGATCGTGTTTTTCGGATCGGGAGTCTTTACGGTGCCGTCGCAGGAGCAGGCGATCGTCCTGCGGTTCGGCAAGCCGGTGGGCACCGGCGCGGAGCAGTTGCTCGGCCCCGGGCTGCATTGGTCGTTTCCGTATCCGATCGACGAAGTGGTGCGCATCCCCATCGGCAACACGCTGGCGGTGACCTCGCGCGCGGGCTGGTACGAAACCACTCCTGAGGCCGAAGCCACCAATAGCGAGCCGCCGCCCAACATGACGCTCAATCCGGCGACGGACGGCTACACCCTGACGAGCGACGGGAATATCATTCATGTGCGCGCAACGGTCCAGTACCGTATTGTGGACCCGTTGAACTACGTGCTCAATTTCGTCAGCGCCTCGAACGTCGTGCTGAACGCGGTGGATAACGCGCTGTTCTACGCCTCGAGCCAGTTCGACGCGAACCGGGCGGTGCGCGAGGATCAACAAGGATTTCAGGAAGTGCTCCTCCAGCGCGTGCGCACGCTGCTGGATGCCTACAAGCTCGGCATCGTGGTGGAGGCCGCGGTCGTGAAGACGATCCCGCCGCGCCAGTTGAAGGATGCTTTCGAGCGGGTGACCAGCTCGGAAATCGAACGGCGCAAGACCCGGGACGATGCCCAAGCCTACGCCGCGCGCACCCTGAGCACCGCGCAGGGCGAGGCGAGCCGCGTGGTCAATGCCGGCCAGACCGAGGCGACGCGCCTGCTCCAGCAAGTCTCCTCGGAAGCGCGTTATTTCACCAATCTGCTGGCCAGTTTTCAATCGAACTCGACCCTCTTCCAGGAGCGGCTGCAGGCCGAGGCGATGGGCCGCGTGCTCGCGCGGGCGCAAAACAAAGTCTATACTCTCCCACCGACTCGCGCCGGGGATAAGCCGGAGGTGCGGGTGCTCTTGAATCCGCCGCAGCGGACGCGCAAACCGCCGGCCGACATGGATGGCGGCCAGCACTAACCTTTTAGCGATTTTCGTATGCAAGTCACCTCGTTACTCAGCCGGGAAGAGCAGGCCAAGGGCCACCCGCACGATCACGATCATCACGACCACGAGTGCGCGAGTTGCGGCCACGATCACGAGCATACGCCGGTGCGGATGACGCAGACCCTGGTCGGCCTCATCTTCATCATCAACTCGTATGCGGTCGACCTGCTTTTCGAGAAGGGCACGATGGTCGCGAGTTTCAGCGCGATGTTCGGGGCGATCATTCTCGGCTATCCCATCGTCTGGACGAGTTTCAAGGACATCCGCCGGGGCGTTCTCAGCATCAACGAGCTGGTCGGCATCGCGGTCCTGGCGGCGTTTGCCTCCGGCGATTACAAGACGGCCGGCCTGGTGGCCTTCTTCATGTTGCTCGGGGAGATTATCGAAACGCGCACCGCCGCCGGAGCCCGCGCCTCGATCGAATCGCTCATCAAGCTGACCCCCACCAAAGCCCGGCGCATCTCCGGCGCCAAGGAAGAGGAAGTCGCCGCGAAGGATTTGTCGATCGGCGATGTCATTCGCGTGCGGCCCGGCGACAACGTGGCGGCGGACGGGGTGATCGTCAACGGGCAGGGTTCGATCAATCAGGCGAACATCACGGGCGAATCGCTGCCGGTCGATAAGAAGCCCGGCGACGATGTCTTCGCCGGCACGCAGAATTTGAACGGCGTCCTCGAAATTCGAGTGACCCGCGCCGGCACCGACACCACGCTCGGGCGGGTGCGGGAGCTGATCCTTGCGGCCGAAAAGACCCGCCTGCCGATCATGCGCATCGTCGATCAGTACATGGTGTACTACACGCCGCTGGTGCTGGTGATGGGCGCCCTGGTGTGGGCCTTCACGCAGAATCTCGAGCGGGTGATCGCCGTGCTGGTCGTGGCCTGTCCGTGCGCGTTCATTTTGGCCACGCCGACCGCGATGGTGGCGGCGCTTTCCTCGGCGGCTCGGCTTGGCATTCTCATCAAGAACGTCGGCGATATCGAATTAGCCGCGCGGATCAATGCGTTCATTTTCGATAAAACCGGCACGTTGACCACCGGCAAGCTGGCTGTCAGCCGTCTGGCTCCGGTGAGCGAGTCCACGCCGGCCGAGTTGCTCCAGATTTCCGCTTCAGCCGAGCGGTACAGCAACCATCCCACCGCCAAGGCATTGCAGGATCTGGCCACGGAAGCGGGGGTGACGCTCGCCGAACCGAAGGATTTTTCGGAAACCGCCGGGCGCGGCATCAATGCGAAAGTCGATGGCCAGAGCATTCTCGTGGGGCGCGCGCAATGGCTCAAGGACAATGGCATCCGCGAAGACTTCGAGAAAACGGTCGATATCAATGAGACGGAGGGCTTCAGCCTGATCCATGTCGCGCGCAACGGGAAATATCTCGGCTGGGTGGGGTTGCGGGACGAGGTGCGGGCCGAAGCGAAGGAAGCGCTCGCCAGCCTGGCCGCGGCCGGGGTGCGGCGCATCGCGATGGTCACGGGGGATCGCCAGCCGGTCGCCGCGCGGGTCGCCCGCGAAATCGGGTGCGAAGAGGTCGTGGCCGATTGCCTGCCTCAGAACAAGGTTGAGTTCGTCCGCAACATCCGTGCGCGGGGCTATCGCGTGGCGGTGGTGGGCGACGGCGTGAACGACGCGCCGGCGCTGGCCGCGGGCGACATGGGCGTGGCGATGGGCGCCGCGGGCAGCGAGGTCGCGGTGCATAGCGCGACGATCGCCTTGATGAACAGCGATCTGCGGCGGCTGCCGTTCCTGGTCCGCCTCTCGCGCGCCACGCGCAGCGTCATCAACCAGAATTTCCTCTTCGGCGTCTTTTTCATCATCGGCGGGTTGACCCTCGCGGCGTTCGGTTACGTGAACGCGGTCGTGGCGGCGATCATGCACAATCTCGGCAGCCTGATCGTCGTCTTCAACAGCGCCCGGCTGGTGCGTCATGGCGAGGAATTGCAGCCGTTCGAGGCCGCTCCCGCCCCCGCTGCGCCTCCGACGGCCGGCACGCCGACCCTGCAACCCCAAACCGTCTGATTGTCCGCATGGCCGTGCTCGACCCAGCTCCGACTTCCGCCGCTGCCCCATCCCGCCCGGGAGACATCATCATCGCCGTGCGCGGGCTGACGAAAGTCTTCAAGGACTTTTGGGGGCGCCCCAAGGCGCGCGCGGTGGACAACGTGAGTTTCGAAGTGCGGCGGGGCGAGGTCTTCGGATTGCTTGGGCCGAACGGCTCGGGCAAATCGACGACCGTCAAGATGCTCCTCGGCTTGCTCTATCCCACCAAGGGGCACATCGAAGTGTTCGGCCATTCGCCGCGGCATGTGGCCACGAAGTCCCGCATCGGCTATCTGCCGGAGGAATCGTACCTGTATCGGTATCTGGACTCGGACGAAACGCTCGACTTTTTCGGGAATCTCTTCGATCTCCCGCCCGCCGATCGCCAGCAGCGCACTGAGCAATTGCTCGACATGGTCGGCCTGAGCAAGGCGCGCCGGCGTCAGGTCGGGGAGTTTTCGAAGGGCATGCAGCGCCGCATCGGCCTGGCCCAGGCGTTGATCAACGACCCTGATCTCGTTATTCTCGACGAGCCGACGGCCGGTCTCGATCCCATCGGCTGCCGCGAAGTGAAGGATTTGATCATGGCCCTGGCGCGCCGCGGCAAGACGGTGATTCTGAGCAGCCACCTCTTGTCGGACGTCGAGGATGTTTGCGACCGGGTGGTCATTTATTACGGCGGCAAGATTCAGGCCCTCGGCACGCTCAAGGAACTTCTCGCCACCCCCGACGCGGTCCGCATCACCAGCCCGATCCTTTCGCGCGAAACGCTCGACCAGGTGCTGAATACCATCCGGCGGGACGTGGCCCAGGATCAAATCCGCGTCGACACGCCGACCCAGAATCTCGAAAGCTATTTCCTCCAGATCGTGCAGAAGGCGCGTCAACTGGAAGCGGAAACTTCCGGGGCCACTTCGGGCAATCGCGTGGCGGCCTACTTGCGGGAAGGCGGCGCTCCCGAGAATCCTCAGGCCAGGATTCTCGAACGGCTGGCCCGGGCCGATGCTCCCCTCGCGCCGGCGGTCGTGCCGGACGTGCAGGTGACGGATGCCGAAGCCCTGACCAACCGCCGTCTCGAATATTTCGCCAAAGTCGAGGCGCCCGCTCCCACGCCGGTGCCGGCGTCGGCCGCGGCCGAGCCGCCCAAACCGGATCTGTCGAAAGCCAACGACAAGCTCTCCTCCCTGCTCGGCGGGTCGAAGTAGCGATTTGCCACCCTCGCCATGCGACGCATTCTGGCCATCGCGGTTCTAACGATTCGAGCCGCCATCCGGTACAAGGCGGTGTTGGTGCTCTCCATCATTCTCATCGGTTGCACCGCCATCCTGCCGCTGATCGTCAAGGACGACGGCACCGCCCGCGGTTTTACCCAGATCATCCTCACTTACACCCTCACCCTCGCCACCGCGCTGCTCGGGTTGTCCACGCTTTGGCTGGCTTGCGGCATCCTGGCGCGGGAAATCGAGGAAGCCCAGATGCAGATGGTGGCCGTAAAACCGGTCGCGCGCTGGGAGATCTGGCTCGGCAAGTGGATTGGCTTGCTCGGGCTCAACGCGATGCTTCTGACGGTCGTCGGGGTTGGCATTTACGCCACCATGACCTGGCGCGCGCGCAGCCTTTCGCCCAAGCAGCAAGCCATCCTGCGCAGCGAGGTGCTGGTCGCGCGCAATTCCGCGCGGGAGGCGGTGGTCGATTACAAGAAGGAAGCAGAGAACATCCTGCGCGAACGCATCGCCAGCGGATTGCCGGAGGGCATCGATATCCGGCAGGCCCGCGTGTACGTCACCGAACGGGTCAAGGCCCAGTACCAGGTGGTGCAACCCGATTACATGCGCCGATGGGAGGTTCCTCTCGGAGACCCGGCCCGGCTGAAAGACGCGCCCATGTTCCTGCGCGTTCGGTTCGATGCCTCTTCCGGCTTCGATCAACGCCACGAAACGTTCTGGGAAATCGGCCCACCGGGCTCGAGCACCAGCTTCCGCACCAACGTCTTTCTTGTGCCGGAGAACTACACCGAGTTCCCGATTCCGCCCAACCTGTTCGACTCCCAGGGAACGCTTCTGGTCAACTTCTACAACCGCAACCAGAAAGCCCTCATCTTTCCCATCGAGGATGGCCTCGAAGTCCTCTACCGCACCGGGGGGTTCGGCCTGAACTTCATCCGCGGCCTCGGCATCATTTTTTGCTGGCTGGCGCTCCTCGCGGCGCTGGGGTTGGCGGGAGCCAGTTTTCTGTCGTTCCCAGTCGCCGCCTTTTGCGCCATCGCCACGCTGTTCACCGTGCTTTCGAGCGGCACGCTTCAGCAGGTCATCGACGAAGGCGGCATTGTCGCGGTCGATTCGAATACCGGTCTCGCGTCCGACCAGCATCCGCTCAATCAAATTTCCGTCCCTGCCGCCAAGGCGCTGTTGACGCTCTTTAATCTCGCGCGCGGATTCTCGCCCATCGATGCCCTCAGCGGCGGGCGCAGCGTCACCTGGGCCGAGCTGGGCCGCGCGGTGTTTCAAATCGTGATCGTCCTCGGCGGTCTCCTGTCGAGCATCGGCATGCTCATCTTCACCCGCCGCGAACTCGCCACCGCGCAAGGAAAGGGTTGATGCTGTTCACCGCCGCCAAACTGAAGAAAGCCGGGACGGTTGGCGCCATGATCGCGGCGCTGGCCGTGGCGGGGGCGATCCAGGGCCATTTGAATCGCCAGCGCGAAGTGCTGGGCCTGACCCGCACCACGCCCCTCGAGAATGCGCCGCCCGTGCTGGCTTTTACCACCAAGGCGTTGGGCGGTTTCCGCGGGCTCATCTCCAACGCCCTTTGGATCCGCGCCTCGGAATTGCAGGAGCAGGGCAAGTACTTCGAGATGGTGCAACTGGCGGACTGGATCACCAAGCTCCAGCCCAATATCAGCGCCGTGTGGATTCACCAGGCCTGGAACATGGCCTACAACATTTCGATCAAGTTCAACGATCCCGAGGATCGCTGGATGTGGGTGCGCCGCGGCTTCGAGCTGATTCGCGACGAGGGCCTGGTCTACAATCCCAACGAACCGCAGCTTTACCGCGAGGTCGCCTGGATCTTCCAGCACAAGCTCGGCCACTTTCTCGACGACGCCCACGAGTACTTCAAAACCCAATGGGCGCTCCGCATGGAGGAAGCCCTCGGCAAGGGCAAGGTGAATTGGGACGAGTTGTTCAATCCTCAGACGCCGGAAGCCGTCCAGCGCCTCGAAGTCCTCACCAAGACGCTCAAGATGGATCCGGCCTGGATGAAAAAGGTCGACGAAATGTACGGTCCGCTCGAATGGCGCTTGCCGGAATCCCAGTCGATCTATTGGGCCTCGCTCGGCCTCGAGAAGCTGAAAGACCAGAAGCTCAAGCGGGAGGAGTTTATCGGCCTGCGGCGCGTCATTTTTCAGTCGCTCCAGTTGGCCTTCATGCGCGGCCGCATTCTCTATCAGGACAAGGAAGGCAGTTTCGTCTACGGGCCGAACCTCGAGGTGATCAAGCAAGCCAGCGACTCCTACCTGGAGCAGGCTGAGTTCGAGCCGCAGATGAAGGATAACATCCTCAACGCCCACAAGAATTTCGTCGGCACGGCGGTCTACCATCTTTACACCCATAACCGGAAGGCCGCCGCTCAAACGTGGTTCAACTATCTCAAGGAAAACTATCCGCAGTACGGCAGCCGCGGCTACGAGAGCCTCGACGACTACGCGCTCTCCCGCATCCAGGAGGACGTCGGCGAGACCGATCCGAATCGCGTCAAGACGATCATCCTCGGCGCCTTCGAAACCGCTTTCCTGAACTACGGGCTCGGTGAGGAGGATGTCGCCATCAACCACGAATTTTTCGCCCGCCGTCTCTGGCAGCGGTACACCAGCGAGGTCGCCAAGCACTCCTCCAGCCTGCTGCGCATGTCCATGCCTTCGCTGCCGGAGCTTCGGAACGAACAACTGCAGACCGTGCTCAGCCCGGACTACGGACTGGATGAAGTGCTGCGCGCCCGCATTCTCACCCGCCTCGGTCTCCCGGCCGATTTCGGCTTGAACGCCTCCACGAACGCGCCCGCGGCCTCGACGAACGTCCCTCCTGCTGCGGTCTCGCCGCCTTGAGCGGGATCGACGAGATCGAACCTCGCCCTACTCCAGCCGCACGCGATAGAATTCGTGATCCTGGTCCGGGCCGCTCAACTCCGTGCTCGCCGATTCACCTTTGGCCAGAATGGCGTTTCCCAGATCGTTCCAAGTTCCCGGCGCGAGCGAGTCCGAATACTGAATTCGGTACGACTTCCCTGGCGTGGCCTGCCAGTGCAGCACGACTTTCTGGGCGAGCACGGCTTCCAGCCGTTCCACATGCAGCACCGAACGGCCCAGGCTCGGATGGGTTCCAGCTCGAAACTCATCGAGGTTGCTCGCGCCGTCTCCATCCGCGTCGCCGGCCGCGCTTTGGGCAAGACTCTCGAAGTAGACCCATTCCCATTCGTCCGGGAGCCCGTCCGCGTCGGCATCGGTCGCGCCTTCCGGCACCTGATAGATAAAGAGGTCGGATCGATCGTTCACATCGCCTTTGAGCAAATCGGTCGCGTAGCTTTGAAACACCACCACCTTGCCGTCCTCGCTGATCAAACCTCGAACGGTGTGGTAATTCCCCGGGGCTCCGGCGGGCGTGGCGCTCAGGAGCCGCGTCACTCCCGCCGTAACGTCGCGCAAGAACAACTGGCTGTACGCGGGATCGCTTTCGCCCGGGCGGTTGGGCCGCGTCACGAACAGCGCGCGGCTCCCATCGCCGCTCAATCGCGCCGCCTGGAAGGAGACATCTGCCGCGCCGGTTTCGACGGAAATCGGGATGCCAACTTGCTGCTGCCGGTCGTACCGCTCGAGCCGGTTGGTGGCAGCGCGATAGGCCAGATAGCGGCCTCCCGAACTCAACGTGCTGTTGCCGCAATTCGTGCAGAGCAGGTTCGTTTGTCCGCTGGCGAAATCGAAGATCGATACGCCATACGCTGAACCTGCCGAAAACTCCATCAGCGCCTGCCGGTCATCCACCGCCGCGATATGCAAAGTGTCCCGACCCACCGTGGGAAGGGAGACCGGTGCGCCGCCCTCGAGATCGTAGATCGTGGCGTTGCGGAACCATCGCACCGCCAGTTTCCGGCCGTTCGCTGCCAGCGCCGCGAATATGGCCGGTTCGCCCAGGAAGTGCCCGGAAAGGGTGGGGGAAAACCGCGTTCCCGCGTCCATTCGATGCACGAAGAGATCCATATACGTGTTGGCATCCCCTTCCACCAGATCGCTGGCCGCGCTTTCGTACACGACGGCGCGGCCATCCGCGCTGATCCGGGGATTCACGGAGCCGCGTTCGCCCGTCCCGGTGCCGGCGCGATTGGTGGAGAGCACCGTGGTGATCCCCTGGTCGATGTCCCGCAGCAGGACCTCGGTCATGCCGTTGGAGTCGGTCAGGCCGAAATCGGTCCCGCTGCTCGTGAATACCACCTTGCGCCCGTTCCGGCTCATCGCGGCGGACCCGACTTCGCCATTCTGCGAAACACCGCCTTGCGGCCGCGCGCTGGCCAGCCAGAAGCGCTTCGGGCTCTCCAGCCGGTCATACACGTAGGCATCCGGCCGCCCGTTCGTATCCTCCGGCACGAGCGGGGCATCGGAAATCAGCAGGACGCGTCCGCCATCCGCGCTGATATCCCGCAAGGAAGCGATCCCCAGCGACGCCACACCCTCCGGACGATTCGGCGTGGAGATCCACTCGATGGCTCCGGTCTCGATCTGCACCGCGAAACAATCCTGTTCGCCGTTCCGGTCTCCCGGCAGGAGATCGCCATCGCTCGTTTCAAAGACCGCCACCGCACCATTCCCGCTGATAACGGGCCAAAAACACTCCGAAACTGCGGCCAGATCGCCGCCGAAGCTCCGGCTGAGAATCTGGAGGCTGCCGGACGACAGGTCCTTCGCCAGGACCTGCGAGACGCTTCCCGCTGCCAGAGGGCTGAGGCTCAGCAGATTGGCGAGAAAGACCACGCGATTGCCGTCGTCCGACATCGATGGAGATTCCAACGTAACGTCGCTCAGAAGAGAAATCACGTCGACGATCGCATCCTGCCTCCAATCCCAGCGGACTAAACGGTTCGTTGAAGCGGAATACAAGCCGAACAGCAGAAATCGCCCATCCGGAGTCATCGAGACGTCTGCGATACTGGGAGTATCGCGTGGGGTGGTTGCATTGGGAGGATTGAACCGGACCGTTCTTCCCGCGGCCGCATCGCGCACATAGAGCGCTTCGGTAGCGCGATCCGGCTGAGGTGCCACCAGATTGCGGGCCTGACTGAGAAAGGCCACGGCCGATCCATCGCGACTCAACGTCAGGACTTGCGAGGGCCCATCGCCCGCCGTTCCTGTGATTGAAATGCTGGCCAGGCGATTGGATCTGCTCAGGCGATCGTAGAGGAACACGTCAGCCCCTAGGTTTGCATCGATATTCGGCACGAGCACGATGCTCTCGCTCTCGAAAGCGACGAACCGCCCATCTCCACTGATCGTCGCGCCCACGCTTCGGGCTTCCGCGCCGCCCCGAATCGGGCGCGACACGCGCAACAGGGTTCCCTTCGCCAGATCTCGCAGGTAGATATCGGCCACCTGATTCGTATCGTCCGGATCCAGCGCCAGATCCGATTCGAAGGCGACGAACCGGCCATCGGCGCTCACGCTCGGCCGGCTCGATCCCAGCGCGAGAAACGGGACACGCATGGCGGCATTGCTCGAAACGCTGACCAGGAGCGTCGGGCCGTGGGGAATGCGGCGGATGAACACGTCGTTCACGTCGTTCGTGTCGTCCGGCACCAGGTTTGAGGCCGGGCTGCTGAAGGCTACCCACTGGGCATCCGGGGTCATTTCGAAATATTCGACCGAGTCGTCTCCGCCGGACTCGCCATCGAGGCTGACGCTGAGCAGAAAGTTGGTCTTGGCCACGAGATCGCGGGCGTACAGGTCGGCCACAAACGGAAGCACCGGCGTCTCCGCCAGATTATCCGCCGTGCTCACGAAGAGCGTCCATTTCCCATCCGCGCTGACTTCGGGCGCGGATGAGCTTCCGGTGGCGGTGGCCACTTCCGGTCTCACCCCGGGGATCGCCTCCAGCGGGCTCGGAGCGGCGAGCGAACGATTCGCCATCGACACGCTGATCGATACGGCCAAACCAGCGACCACCAGACGGCACAATCTCCAGTTCATAGGGACAACAGGGTTCTGCAAAAGCTTGGCTCGAAATCAGCATTTCCCGGACCACTTTTGAGCAGAGCTGTGGCCATCGAAGACCCGCCAGAAATCTGCGTAAATCTTGCAGCTAAAAGATTTTGTGTACAATAGACGGCACTCGAGGCGCTTTCGCGCCGACAGGTTCGAGCCATCTTGCGCCTCCATTCACCGTGTCCCACACGCCGGCATGGCCGTTGTCGCCCTTGGGTGCCCTCCCCATGTTGCGGGATTGCGGGTGGGGCAGTCGACTTGGCCTGCCGGCCCTCCCTTTCAGCTAGACAACCCCCGTTCCTCCGCTAACTTGCCGCGATGTTGAACCCGACGGGGGATGCGGGGCCTGCGGCGGGCTCCGGCGATTCCCTCTCGTTTGAAGAGTCCTTGCACAAGTTGGAAACCATCGTCGAGGCGATGGAAGCCGACGACCTGCCCTTGGAGACCCTCCTCCTCAAGTATGAAGAGGGTGCCCGGCTGGCTGGCCAGTGCCAGGCCCGGCTGGCCGATGCCGAGCTGAAAATCCAGCAACTGGAAAAAAGCGGGAACGGCGCCTTCGCGCTAAAGAATCTCGCCATTTCGGCCAAGGCCGAGTAATCGTTTCCTGCAACTGACACCGCCGCTGGCGGGTATTTCCGTGGGAGACGCCAATCCTGCACATTTTTATGAGTCGATACCTGGACATGGTTGATGATCCGTCGCATGTGAAGAAACTCACGCAGCCCCAATTGACGCAGTTGGCGGCCGAAATTCGCGAAGAGTTGATCACCAAGCTCGCCGTCAATGGTGGCCACCTCGGCCCCAATCTCGGCGTGGTCGAGCTCACCATCGCCATGCACACGGTGTTTTCCACGCCCCAGGACAAGTTCGTTTGGGATGTCAGCCACCAGAGCTACGTCCACAAGCTGCTCACCGGGCGCAAAGACCGCTTCCACACCATCCGCACTACCAACGGCTTGAACGGCTTTTCCCTCCGCACCGAGAGCGAGCACGATTGCTACGGCGCGGGCCACGCCGGCACCGCCCTTTCCGCCGCCCTCGGCATGGCCGCCGCCCGCGATCAGCGCGGCAGCGATGAAAATGTTGTCTGTGTCTTCGGCGACGCCGCTCTCACCAACGGCATCTCCTTCGAAGCGCTTAATAACATCGCCCACACCACGAAACGGTTCATCGGCATCCTCAACGATAACGAGTGGAGCATCGCCAAGAACGTCGGTGCCATCGCGAATTACCTCAACAAACTGATCACCAACCCGCGCTACGGCCGCCTTCAGAAGGATCTCGGCTGGCTCCTGCGCCGCCTCCCGAAAGGGGAATTAGCTCTCAAGCTCGGCCACAAAGCCGAAGAAGCCATCAAGAGCGCCGTCAGCGACGTCGCGCTCAAGCCGACCGAGAACGCCATTGGCAGCGACGGCCGCGGCGGCCACGGCAGCAGCCTGATCTTCGAGGAAATGGGCTTGAACTACATCGGCCCCATCGACGGCCACGATCTGCCCCTGCTGATCGATGTCCTCCAATACGCCAAAAGCTGCGAGTTTCCCATCGTCCTGCACGTCGTCACGAAGAAGGGCAAAGGCTACGATGTCGCCCTCCAGCAGCCCGAAAAGTTTCACGGCACCGGCCCCTACGATATCCGTACTGGCGCGGGTCCCTCGGCCAAGGACGGCACGCCGCCGAATTATCAGGATGTTTTCGGCCAGACGATGGTCCGCCTGTGCCAGAAGGATAATTCTGTCGTCGGCATCACCGCCGCCATGCCGAGCGGCACCGGCCTCAAGGCTCTGGAGAAGGCGATGCCCTCGCGCTATTACGATGTCGGCATCGCCGAGGAGCATGCGGTTCTCTTCGCCGCCGGCATGGCCACGATGGGCTATCGCCCCGTCGTCGCCATCTACTCCACGTTCCTCCAGCGCGGTTACGACTGCATCATTCACGATGTCGCCTTGCAGGACTTGCCGGTGATCTTCTGCATGGATCGCGCCGGCCTCTCCGCCAACGACGGCCCGACCCATCATGGCCTGTTCGACATCGCCTACCTCCGCTGCGTCCCGAACATCATCGCGATGGCGCCCAAGGACGAGGACGAACTCGTGGACATGATGTTCACCGCCACGATGCAAAAGCACGCCTCCTTCATCCGCTACCCGCGCGGCACGGCCGAAGGCGTCCGGATCAAGGACCAGCCCGCCCTGCTGGAAATCGGCAAGGCCGAAGTCGTCCAGAACTTCTCGAACAACGGCGGGCGCAAGATCGCGCTGTTCGGCCTGGGCAACATGATGCGCCTGGCGCGCCAGGCGGCGATGCAGCTCAGCAGCGAGGGGCACGACGTCGCGGTGATCAACCCGCGCTTCACCAAGCCGATTGACGCCGCCACCACCGAATTCTTCGCCCAGGCCGCCGACGTCGTCGTCACCTTCGAAGATCACGTTCTTCCGGGCGGCTACGGCAGCGCGGTGATGGAATTGCTGGGAGATCGCGGCATCGCGACGCCCGTGCTCCGCATCGGCTGGCCCGATCAATTTATCGAGCACGCTTCCAGCGTCGATTACCTCCGCCAGCGTTACGGCCTCACCGCCGAGCGCGCGGTATCGATGGTTCGGGAAAAGCTGGCGGAAGCACAACCGCTGCGCGAAATGGTGGCCGCGGGCGGATTTTAGGGCGGTTCAGGAAATGGGAGCGGCTTCACGCCGCCCCGTTGACGAGCCGGGAAGAGGGACTGAGCGCCTCGCGCTGTTCCGCCGTCCAGAATCCGCGGGCCGCTTTCAACACGCGGTCCCCGGAAAGGCGCAGCTTGAAGGAGCTGCGCAGAAACCCGAAATCGCCCCGCCGGGCATAATCCCCGCGCAAATCCTGCACTTCCGCCACGAGGTTGGCCCGGCTGGTCACCCGTCCCAATTGCCGGATCAAGGCCAGATCCGTCGCAAACAACTTCGACGCCAGTCCCCCAAGCACCCACGGCAGCCAGGCCCAGCGGCGATGGATCAACCTGCGCAGGGCAACGGCTTCAAATTTTTCGTCGGAGCAACGGAAACGCGTACAAAACAGGGTACGAAATTCCGATGGGGGCTCGGAGTTGGGCATGACAAGAGCAATAGCAGAGCCGGCCCGCCTCCGCAACCCCCGGATTGTAGCCTTTAAGTGACACGCCGCGCACGCCCCATCCCAAGCGGCTTCCCCTTTGAGCCGGCAACGCGTTTCCCGCGCGCTCGTTCAGTGCTTCTGTCCCGGCCAGTCCCCGCGCAACCAATCGACGACCAGCCCCAGGCTGCGTTCGTCCAGCTTGTTGTCTTGGCCGAAGGCGGGCATCCGGTCGTTCCGTTTGCCGTAGAACCGTTCGTGCGCGGGGTTTTTGATGAAATCGATCATCCACGCTCGCGAGCCGTAGCCGGTCAAGTCGGGGGCCGTCGCATCCTCGTCCGGCTTCTGGAATTGGTGGCACTCGGTGCAGCGCATCGCCTCGGAACGCATCAAGCCGCGGCCCTGCTCGACCCGCGCGGCCTCCGCGTTTTCCACGGCCGCCTGGGCGGGCAGTTTCGCCTCGGCGGAGAGTGCGGCCAGCGCCGTCGTCAATTGCTGCTTTTCCTCCGCGGAGAAGCCGGCGACCGAACGCTTGACGAAGCGCACCATTTTGCCGTCGGCGAATTTGGTGCCGCCGAAGTACTGGGTGCTGGCCACATGGTTGGGATCGAGCATCCCGGCCAGCCACTCGCGGCTGGCGAAACCTTTCAGGTCCGGCGCGCTGGCCGCTTCCGCCACGGAAGCGCCCGTCCCATCGTGTCCGTCGTAGCGATGGCAACTGGCGCAATTCCGCGCGAAGATGCGCGGGCCCTGGGTGAGCGGGTCGTTCTGCAGCAACGCGAGAGCACCCTCGGGCGGGATGCCGCCCATCGCGAGTTGGCGCACTCGTTCCGCGTTGCGCTCGGCCTCAACGACCGCCTGCACGTACCCTGGATCCCGGCGATCCTGATTCTTTGCGACCAGAGTCAGGAGCCCCGCCCCGCCGATCAGCACGGCCAGATACCACAGGTTGAAAAGGTGGCCCAGACGCCACCGTCCGAAAATCGGCATCAGCGCCAGGATCAGCATGCCGAGGCTCGGAATGATGATCGCCCCGATGATCTCGGTCTTCCCCGGGAAATATTTGAGAAACTGGAACAGGAAGAGGAAATACCATTCTGGCCGCGCGGCCGAGAAGGCCTCGCTCGGATCGGCGGGCGCCCCAAGCTCCGCGCCCAGGTGCGCGTCCGGATTCATCAGCCGCGGAAACAGAATCAGGAACAGCACCGTCGCCAGCACGGCGAGGCAGGCGACGGCATCCTTGAGCACCTGATCGGGCCAGAATTTCTGCTCGGGCTTTTTCAACGGCAGCTTCGGAGTAATCCCGTGCCGCCGGAATAAATAAATGTGGACGACCAGCAGGCCGATCAAGGCCGCCGGCAATACCCCCGCATGCAGCGCGAAAAACCGGCTCAGGGTGTGATGCCCGTAGTCGGTCCCTCCGATCGCCAGTTTCTGCAACATCCCGCCGACCACGGGCGTGATCCCAAGCAGATTCGTGCTGACCTTGGTCGCCCAGTATCCCTTTTGATCCCAGGGCAGCAAATAGCCTGTGAGCGACAACGCCAGCACGATTTGCAAGAGTCCCAACCCGAACCAGAAATTCATTTCGCGCGGCGCTTTGTACGCGCCGTCGATCACCACCTGCATCAGGTGCAGCACCAGCAGCACGATCATCAGTTGCGCCGTGAAGTGATGAATGCCGCGGAGCAGCCATCCGCCCGTCATCTGATACTGGATGTAAAAGACGCTCTCCCACGCCGTCTGCGCGCTGGGGTTATAGGCCATCCAGAGGAAAATGCCGGTGATGAACTGGATGACGATGGCGACGCTGAGCGTGCTGCCCCAGATATAGCGCCAGCGCGCGCCGCCCGGAATTTTCTCATACAGCGCCTCGCGCAGCAGGGCCTTGTACCCCGTGCGATGATCCAGCCATTCGAGCAATTGTTTCATGTGACCGGGATTTTCTCGGCGTGGCCTGTCTGGAAATTCTGGAAAACGACCCACACTTCCTTGTCGTTCCGGATTTCCACTTCCAGGGTATCCATCGCGCGCGGCGACGGGCTTTTGCGATCCGCGATTTTGCCTTCCAGATCGAAGCTGCTGTTGTGGCAGGGGCAATAGAAATCCTTTTGCGCTCCGCGAAAATCGACGAAGCAGCCCGCATGGGGGCAGACCACATTGAGGGCTTCCACCTTGCCGCCCGGCAACCGGCGGAGGTAGATCGCGCCCACCGGAGCGTTCGGATATTTGCTCCAGGCATCCGTGCGGCTCGCCAGGATGGGAAACTTGCGCGGCAGGCCATCCTCAGGCAGCGCCTCGAGCGTCGTCACGAGCAGCTTCGCGGCCGGGGCGGCGCTTTGCCGCCGCAAGGGATCGCACAACACCGCCAGCCCGGCTCCCGCCGGCACCAGCACGGTCGCCGTGCCCAAGGCGATCGAACAGGCCTCCTTCAGAAACTCCCGCCGCGGCGGGTCTCGCGGTTCGCTCTGGTTTTGCATTGGTAGACTGGCGCGACGCTACCAAACCGGGTGCAAAATAGAAACGAATTCCACCCTCGCCGGCAGAAAAAAGGGACGCCGATCGGGCGTCCCTGCGCGTTACGGTCGATCCATTGTCCTGCTCAGGCCGGCTCTTCGCATTCCAGGAATCCTTG
>CAYZKY010000030.1:0-45060 GCA_964478815.1 uncultured Verrucomicrobiota bacterium | reverse complement strand
GCATGATCAGGTGGTTCATCACGGTCAGCCCGATGAACCCCCACACCACCGACGGGATCGCCGCCAGCAGCTCGATCACAATCTTCAAAATCTCCTTCGGCTTCGGCCCGCAAAACTCGGAGATATATATCGCCGCCCCCAGCCCGAACGGCACCGCGATCGCCATCGCCAGCACCGTGACGCTCGCCGTCCCGGCGATCAAGGCCAGCACCCCGTACCGCACATTCACTTCCGAGGTCGGATACCACTGCGTGCTGAAGAGGAACTCCGCCAGGCTGAACTGTTCCGAGAACAGCACCGGCGCGGCCTTCGCGAAGACGAAATAGAAAATCCCCAGCACGAACAGAATCGCGCTGATCCCGCACAGCCGGATCAGCGCTTCGAAGGCGCGCTCGGCCAGCACCACCCAGGTCGCGCGCCGGGGCCGCGCCCGGGCCGCCACGGAATGATCGATCACGTTCAGCACAGCGCGTCGCTAGGAGTCCGTTGCAAAACTACCACCATCCAGTTGGCGAGCGCGGACGGTGCGATGGCGAGGCGGCCCGGCGGAGCATGTCCTTTGAGATCTGTGACGTAGGGCGAACGAAGCCAGCGCTCCGACCCCGCCGCGAAATGGATGGTGGTAGTTTTTCAAGAGACTCCTAAGGCAAACGGGCGCGTTGCCCCGCCGGCACCGGCACATACCCGCTCTCTTGCACGATCTTCTGCCCTTCGTCGGAGAGCACCCACGCCAGGAACTCCTTCGCCGGCCCCTGTGGGTCCCCGATCGCATCGAGATACAGCGGCCGGGCGATCGGGTAGGCCTTGCTCTGCGCGTTCTCCACGGTCGGCGCGAAGAAAGCCTCCCCAGGCTTCGCCGCCACTTTCAGCATCTTGACGTGCGCGTTCGCGTAGCCCATCCCGCTGTATCCGATCGCGCACGGCGTGTTCCCGACCAATTCCACCACTTCCTTCGAGCCGTTCATGTCCCGCGAACCCAGCTTGAAATCCCGCTTGTGCAACACATGCTCCCGAAAAAACTCATACGTCCCGGAACTCGATTGCCGGCTCACCCGGATGATCTCCGCCGAATCGCATCCCGGCACCGTCACCCCGAGGTCGGACCACCGGGTTGCCGTGCCCCCCTCCTCGAAGATCGCCGCCAGTTGCTCGAGGGTGATCTCGTTCAGCGGATTGCTCTTGTGGACGAAGATCGCCAGCGCGTCGAACCCCACCGTGAACTCCTTCGCGTCCTGCCCGGCCTTGCTTTTCGCTTTCGCCTTTTCGTCGGCCTTCAAATCCCGGCTCGCCGTCGCGATATCGATCGTCCCGTTGATCAAGGCCGCGATGCCCACGCCCGTGCCTCCCCCGCCCACCTCCACGCTCACCTCGGGATGTTTCGTGCCGTACGCCTCCGCCCAGGCCTGCGCCACGTTGACCATCGTATCCGAGCCCTGCAATTGGATGGTCGTTTTCGCCCCGGCGGCGGAACCTGCGCCCTCGCTGCCGGATTTCTTGCAGCCGGCGGCCAGCAGCAACCCGATGGCCAAGCCCGGCCCCAGCCGCCGGAAGCATCTCTCGATGGTTTTTTTCATAAACCGTTTCATCCGATCTTGTCTCCCAGGATCGCTTCCACCAGATCGTGCAGGTGCGCGTGAATATCCTGATACGTCCGTTCGTAAGCCGCCGCGATCTCTGTCTCGGACCCCTGCGCCGCCGAGGGATCCGCCATTGCCCAATCCAGCAGAATCCCTTTCCGCGGCGCGGCGGGCAGTCCCTTCGCCGCTCCGGGCGAAAGGCTCACGATCACATCGTAATACTCCAGGTGCGGCACCTGGTCGATCCGCTGCGCCGCCTTCCGCGCCGGCTCGACCCCCTTGCCGCGCAGAAACCCCGCCATCCGCTCATCCAGCGGCCTCGGCTCCACCCCGGCGCTGTTAAAAATGAATTGCGGCAGCCCGAACGTCTGCGCCACCGCCTCCGCCATCGGCCCGCGGCACGAATGGTGGTCGTCGATGAACAGCACCCGGTACGCCTCCTGCCCCGCGTGCCGCGTGTACTCCCCGGTGCACATGTAGAGCACCTCCTGGCAGATGTTCTTCGCCTGGTCCGACACCCGCTCGAACCGCCGCGCCACCGTCATCATCGGCGTCAAGGCCTCCAGCGGAATCTTCCCTTCCTGCCGCAGTTGGAACAGCTCGGCATTGATCGTATGCCGCAGCACATCCACCTTCTCCTCCGTCTCCATCGTCCGCCGGGCCAGCTCCGCGTCCTGCGTCACGAACGCCTTCACCGAATCCCGCAGCATCGGGATCGCCAGGCTCGCGATCTCCGCGAAGCGCCCCATGCCCGCCTCCACCTGCAGCCCGATCAGCTTGATCGCCTGCCGCGCGATGCTCTCCGCATAATCCCCCACCCGCTCCAGCTCCAGATTCATCCGGATCGTCGAGTAGGCGAACCGGAGCGGCCCCGCCACCGGCTGCTGCCGCACCAGAAATTCCAGGCAGAGGCGGTCCACCTCCTTCTCCAGATCGTCCACCCGCCGGTCGCGTAAAATCACCGCATAGGCCAGTTGCCGGTTCCGCGTCCGCAATGCTTCCAGGCAGTCCCGCAACGCCCGTTCGCACAGATCCGCCATCTGGCCGATCTTCCCGCGAATCCGGTCGATATCCCGCTGTAACGATTCCTCGAAATGTGTGGGCATTCCCAATAACTTTCCGGCCGGGGCGAACTGTCCGCCCGCGCCGCCGTTTCGGAAAACCCCATCCTCGAAAGGAGCCGCCCGAAAGGCAAGCAATCAGTGTTACGATTTGGTGACGGCGCGGCCATCCCGCGCCAAGAAAAAAGCCGCTCCGGTGAAGGAACGGCTTTTCGAGAATCTGCTTTCCGGCCGGCTGGTTACCGAAGCAACTGCGTCGCGTTGCGGCCCAGGTACTGCCAGGACGCCTTGCTGGATTCGGCGACCGCCCCGGGCAGGGCCTTGCCGATCGGCACCACATGCGTGCCGCGGTGCTTGTACACTTCCGAATGCCCGTCCGCGAAGGCCAATCCGCCCGAGCCGTTGTGATAGGTGCCCGGATAATCGACCCAGCGCAGCGACCCGCTCTTGGTGTCCGAGTAGCCGGGATGGCCGAACCCGCCGTCGTTGATGCTCCGGTGATCTTCATCGATGAACACCCACGTATTGGCCGGGGCGACGTAATCGCTCTCCTTGCCGTATGTCCGCCAGGTCTGGCCGCGGCGATGACCATGCGCGCCATCCAGCCATGGACCGTGCGTGGAAATGTTCGGAATGCCGCTGTGTCCGCCGCCGCCGCTGAACCCGTTGCAGATGGTTCCCACCGCCTGATTCATCGAGAAGCTGCGCACGCTCGGCAGCTTGCGGCCGCCCGCCTGGCGGTTCGGATCCGCCGGGCACTTGTAAATCGCGTAATTCTTGCCCGTGTACTTCGCGAGCGAGTTCCATCGATCATCCGTCAAATGCAGGGTGTTGGTCTTGCCCACGTCGTCGCCCATCGAACCGGCGCACCAATTGTGCCCCGGCTGTGTATTCGAATCGTCGGGGTTGGGGGGCAGAAGCTCGTTGTAGTCGGTGCTGTAGAGCTTCATGGCAATCATCATTTGCTTGCCGTTGTTCATGCATTTGATGCCCTGCGCCTTCGTCTTGGCTTTGGCGAGGGCGGGCAGGAGCATGCCGGCCAGAATGGCGATGATCGCGATCACCACGAGCAGCTCGATCAGGGTAAACCCGAGCAAGCGCCGTGTTCCAATGTGTATCTGTCTCATAGGCTACGGTATGGCGAAATCGTTGTTTCGTTGGCGCTCGAAACTACCCGCCGCCCCAAACCGGAATCAAGTGTGCGTTTACCGGCACAGAATTTCCCGGAATTGGACAGGCCGAAACCTTCGGCGGATAACCTCGGCACGCACTCGATGACCCCTCCCCCGCCCTCCGGTTTCACAGAATATACGAGCTTCTCCGCGGCTTCATCCGTATGCCCAATTCCCGTATCGTTCTTCAGCCGCCCGAGGCCCGAAACCACACCCCTCCCAGGAGTCTGTTGAAAACAGACTCCCAGCGGGTGCGACTTCTTTTTTTGAAAGTCCGTGCTGGAGTAGAGTGTGTAAATTAGGTGGGGAGGGGGGGGGGTGGGGGCAGGCCAAACGGCATTTTTTCACGGAAATAATTGGGCAAGAGGTGGTTGCATGAAAAATAGAGCGGGCAAGAGGTGTGTAAATAGCGTGTAAATGGTGTGTAAATCTGTGTAAATGGGTGTGTAAGCGTGTGTAAATCGCTGTGTAAATCTGTGTAAATGCATCCGTCCCGGCGTGTAAATCCTCCGGAGGGGAGGCGGGCCTCAGAGGCCAGGCAGGCCAGAACGCTTGGAAGCGAGCGCAAGCCCGAGGAAGGCATGGAGAGGCCGTGCAGGTGAGCCGTTACCGCTGTCGGCGGGTCATTGGGAAACGGAGCGGTTCGAGTCAGAACCGCCCCGGTTCGCAATGACGCCTCATATGGAGTCGTCATGCCGTGACTATGCGACATGGGAGGGGATGAGTCAAGGTTGAAGACTGCCGCCGGGCACGATTTTTCCGGCGATGGGTGCCCGACACAAAAAGTCGCACTCGTCCGAGACCTCCCATCGTCGCGGCTGGTCAGGCCCGGTGGAGCGCGCTACAACTGGGTGATGCTATCGATTCGCGTTTTGCCGTTCGTGGTGCAGTGGGTCTGCCTGGCTGGCCTGAGTGTGCCCCTGAACACGCCGGCCGCCGAAAAGCTCCGGCTTTGGAATGTCGTTCCCGCCTGGGAAAAACTGGGGTCGCCGAAACAACTGCCGATCGCCGTGGCCCCATTCACCGAACATGTTGGATCGCTCGTGGCCGGGATCGATCCCCAGCAGGCCGCCCACGCCGTCGCCCTGCGTGTTGCCGCCGATGGCCTCCCGATCTTGATCCTCGAACCCACCCAGCTTCCCGATGGTTCCCCTGCCACCAGCTTCGCCCGACTCCCCAACGGCTCGGAATGGTTCGGCACGGTCCGGGGACTCCTCACCCGCGCCACGGCCCAGGCCGCGCTGGTGCGCCATGAAGAGTACGGCGTCAACGGCCCGTTATCGACCCGCATCACCGCCCTCGCGGTCGATAGCCAGGGCGCCCTGTGGGTCGGCACCCCGCTCGGCCTCAGCCTTCGCTCGGCCGACGGCGCTTGGGCTCATCGCCAAGGCCGCGATGGGTTGCCCGTCGAGGACATCACCGCCCTGGCCATCGACCGCCAGGACAACCTCTGGATCGGCACCTCGAAGGGTGCGATTCTTCATCGCCCCTCCGCCGAAGGGCGGAAATGGTTCTACCGCCAGGGCCCGCGCTATCTGCCCAACGACCGAGTGACCGCCGTGGCCCTCGCGCCCCAAGGCATGCCCGCTTACTTTCTCACCCCGGCTGGGGTCGGCCGCATCGACGAGACGCCCACCACCCTCGAAGCCAGAGCCCGCACCATCGAACGCCGGGTCAACGAACGCCACCGCCGCTACGGCCTCGTGGCCGAAGCCAATCTGGACGACGCCCGCCATCCCAAAAACCACAGCATCCCGGATAACGACAACGACGGCCTTTGGACGGCCTACCACGTCACCGCCATGGCTCTGGCTTACCGCGCCACCCGGGAGGACGCCGCCCGCGCTTCGGCCCGAGAGGGCATGGAAGCGCTCTACCTGTTGCAGAACGTCTCCGGCACGCCCGGGTTGGTCGCCCGGAGTGTCCTCCCCATCGAGCAGGGCAAAACCCGGGATCGCCAGTGGCAGCCCGCGCCCGGCGGACAGTTTTACTGGAAAAGCGACACCTCCAGCGACGAGATCGACGGCCACTACATGGCCTTCTACGCCTACTTCGAGCATATTGCCCGGCACGACCCGGCCGAAAAGGAGCGATGCATCCGCCAGGTGCGGGCGGTCACCGACTACCTCCTCCAGCACAACTACCAGCTCATCGACTGGACGGGTAAACGCACCCGCTGGGGATTCTGGGACCCCGCTTTGCTGAACGACGATCCCGAGCACTACCTCGAAAATGGCCTCAACAGCCTGCAAATCCTCTCGTTTCTGAAGGTCGCCCACCACATCGCCGGCGATCCCAAGTACGACGAGCACTACCGCAAGCTCATCCACGAACACGATTACCTGAGCAACACCCTGCTTTCGAAAAAGCTCTTCCCGGACGAAAATAACCACTCCGACAACCAGCTCGGTTTCGTCGCCTGGTATCCCATTCTCCAGTTGGAGCGCGATCCGGTCTACCGGGACGCCCTGCTGCGCGGCGTGCGCCGCCATTACGAGGTGGTCAAACGCGAAAACTCGGCCTTCTTTACGTTCGTCTACGCCACGGTCGATCCCGACTACGCCGATATCGAAGGCGCCATCGAAAATCTCCGGCAGATTCCCACCGACCGGCGGCAATGGCGGCAGGAAAACAGCCACCGGGCCGATGTCCAGTTCGAGGCCCAGGCCAATCGCTTCGGCCGCCGCGTGCTGGCGGAAATCCTCCCGGCCGACGAATACGCCTTCAACAAGTGGAATGCCGATCCCTTCGTGCCCGACGCGGGCGGGGACGGGCGGCACGAAGATGACGGAGCGGCCTATCTCCTCCCCTACTGGATGGGCCGCGCCCACGGCTTGATCGCGGAAAAGTAATCGCCGTGGGCTGTTACTCGGATTTAATTCGCACCCACAACTCGTCGTAGAGACGATTGTGGTCGCCCAAGTCGCGGGCATACTCGAGGCGGGCCCGGACTTCCGGGGACGGATAGACCGCCGCATTCGTCCGGTCGGCCGCGGGCAGCAGCTCCACCGCCGCCCGATTGGGCGAACCGAGCTGGGCGAATTGCGCGAACCGCGCCGCGATCGCCGGTTCGAGGAGAAAATCGATAAACTTCTCTGCCAGCTCCCGATGCGGCGCCTGTGCCGGAATCGCCAGCGCATCGGCATAAATCGTGGACCCTTCGCGAGGCACGAAATAAGCCGTCTCGGCATCCTCCTGCATGCCGCGCACGGAATCGCCGTTGTAGGCCATCGTTAACGCGGCTCCGCGAGCCAGCACGCGGTTCTTGCAACCCGTGCCGCCTTCGAAACCGAGCGATCGCTTTTTGGTTTCGATCAGGAGCGTCTGGGCTTTCGCCAGTTCGGAGGTGTTCGTGGTGTTAATACTGAAACCCAGGTAACGGAGCGCGGCCCCGATGCAGACGCGATGGTCCTCCATCAGGAGGAACGGCCCCGGCTGCAACTTCGGATCGAATAACAAGCCCCAGGAAGGCTCGACCGGGCGATCCTTCCCCTGGCGCAGATAGATTCCTCCGGTGCCCCAGGCGATCGGCGCGGAGTAGCGCAGGCCGGGATCGAACGGAGGATCGGCAAACTCCCCGTCGATATTCCGAAGGTTGGGGATGTTCTCATGCCGAAGCGGCGCCAGCAAACCGCGCTGGATCATGGCCGGCAGCGTGGTATCGCCCGGCACGACGATGTCGTACGTCGAAGTCCCGCCCGCGGCCAGCTTGGCCACCATGCTTTCGGGGTCTTCGTAATAGTCGAGCTTGACGACGCAGTCGTGGCGGCGCTCGAACTCCGCGACGAGGGCCGGATCGAGATACTCGCTCCAGATGAAGACGTGCAGCGATCGTTTGGCCGGGGTGCAACCGGCCAGCGCCATGACGGCGATCAAGGTGAGCAGGATTTTCATTTGCCGGGCAGGCCAGGGCGGCCGCGATGCAACAGCGTGACGAGCACACTGCCCGCGATCGAGGCCAGAATGATGAGGGTCGAAAGGGCATTGATGTCGGGCGTGATGCCGCGTTTGACCGAGGAGTAGATCAGGATGGGGAGCGTGGTGGCTCCCGGGCCACTCGTGAAGAAGCTGATGACGAAGTCGTCGATGCTCATCGTGAAGGCGAGCGCGGCTCCCGCGACGATGCCGGGCGCCATCAAGGGCAGCGTGACGTAACGAAACCGCTGCCACGGGCTGGCCCCGAGATCGTGCGCCGCTTCCTCCAGCGCAGGATCCAAGCCGGCGAGCCGGGCACGAACAATCAGCGCGATGGCAGGGACTTGAAACGTCGTATGGGCGACGATCATGGCGGGCAGGCCGAGTTCGAGCAAGCCGGTGTAGGGCCGGAGCAGGCTATAGAACATCAGGATCGCCACCGCCGCCACGATATCGGGCACCACCACCGGAATGAGCATGGCCAGGGTCACCCATCGTCTGCCGCGAAAGGCATGCCGGTTCAGGCCATAGCCGAGCAGCGTGCCCAGCAGGGTCGAAATGGCGGTGCTCGCGAACGCCAGAAACAACGTGTTGCGGACCGCCTCGAGCTTCTCCGGGCTGTGCAGCAAGGTGGCGTACCATTCGGTGGTAAAGCCGCGCCACGGGCCGCCCCGTTTGGCGGCATTGAACGAGTAAGCCACCACCACCGCGATCGGCAGGTAGAGAAAGAAATACGCCACCACGGCGGCCAGCCAGAGTGGAACGGTCGGCCGCTTCATTCCGGCCCCTTTCTTTCCTCCGCCGCGGCGGCGCGGGCGAACCACCATAGGCCCGCCAACATGAGCGCCATGGCAAAGCAAGCAATGGCCGAGCCGAACGGCCAGTCGCGGCTAAACCCGTATTGCTGCTGGATGGCGTTGCCGAGCAGCACCGTTTTCGCGCCGCCGAGCAGGTCCGGCACGGCGAATTGACCGGTCGCGGCGATGAAGACGAGGATCGAGCCGGCCATGAGCCCCGGCCGGATCTGGGGCAGCAGGGCGTGCCAGAAAATGCGCGGGCCGTTCGCGCCGAGATCGCTCGCGGCTTCCGCCAGCGTCCAATCGATCTTCTCGACCGAAGCATACAGCGGCAGAACCATCACCGGCAGAAAATCGCAGATCAGGACCAGGAAAACCGCGAGCGAACTCGGGAAGAGCGCTTCCCCGGCGGGAATCAACCCGAGCGCGGCGCACGCCCGGGCCAGCCAGCCGTGGGAGGAAAGAATCATCTGCCACGCGTAGGTCCGGATGAGCAGGTTCGTCCAGAAAGGAATGACCACCAGCATCAGGGCGATTTGCTTCCAGCGCGGACGGAGAGCCGCGATGAAAAAGGTCAGGGGGATGGCCGCGAGCAGACAGCCGAGCAGCGTGCCGGCCGCCATCACCAGGCTGCGCCAGAGGATCTTCGGATAGAGCGGATCGAAGCCGAATGCCCCGAAGCCCAGAACCCGGCGAAAGTTTTCGAGCGTGAACTCCAGCTTCACTTCGCCGTAGGCCCCCCGGGTGAGAAAGGCCATGACCACGACGCTCACCAAGGGAAGAATCAGGAAGAACGAAACCCAGGCCAGACCTGGGCCGATGGTGCAAAGCGCGTTGACGCGCGCGTTGCGCCGGGCTCGAGACTGGGCTGGCGGAGCGTTCGCTCGCATGGCGGCGGTCAGTCTTCCAGAACGATGAGCGCCTCCGGCGGCAGACAGGCGAGCACGTCCTCGCCCTGGTCGAAGACGCGCGAATCCGACGCTCCATGAGACACTTCCGCCCGCAAGGATTGACCTTCGCGCGACAGCTCGTAGCGCGTCACGGCGCCCGCGTAGATTCTGCGGTCGATCCGCGCGCGAAACGCGTTGGGACGGGGCGAACCCGAAAGCGGCGCGAGCAGTACTTGCTCCGGGCGAATGGCGAGCGTGACGCGCGCGCGGCCGCACAGCGATGCGGGCAGCACCAACGGCCCCAACGGCGATTGGCCGCGCCCCTCCGGATCGATCGTCGCTTCGATCCAGCTCGCCGTGCCCAGAAAACCGCTGACGAAACGGGTGCGCGGCGCTTTGTACAATTCCGTGGGAGTGCCGAGCTGCTCGATCTGGCCCTCACGCATGATGGCGATGCGATCACTCAGCACCAGCGCTTCATCCTGATCGTGAGTGACATAGATAAAGGTCAGGCCGAGCCGGCGTTGCAACCGATGAAGCTCCCGTTGCAGCTCTCCGCGCAATTTGAGATCGAGCGCGCCGAGCGGTTCGTCGAGCAACAGGACCTGCGGCTCATTGACGATGGCCCGGGCGAGCGCGACCCGCTGCTTCTGGCCGCCGGACAGCTCGGCGGGACGGCGTCGGGCGAGCGCCTCGATCTGCATCGTCGTCATGACCTGCTCGACGCGAGCAGCGAGCAGCGATTTCGCGACACCTTTCATGCGCAGGCCGAAGGCGATGTTATTCCACACATCGAGGTGGGGAAACAGCGCGTACGATTGAAAGACCGTGTTGACCGGCCGGCGGTGCGGGGGGCAGCCGCCCATTTCCGCCCCGGCGATGCGCACGACGCCCGTATCCGGCTCGTCCAACCCGGCGATCACGCGCAGCAGTGTCGTCTTTCCGCAACCGGACGGGCCGAGCAGGGAAAAGAACTCGCCGGGCCGGATGGAGAGATCGATGCGCGCCAAAGCGGCGACTTCGCCGTAGCGGCGCGAAACGGACTCGATCTCAACGGCAGGCGGACCAGCCATCGCCAAGGCGTAGCAAAAGCGCGACGGAGTCGCACGCGCAAACCAATCTGTGGCGATGACCGGCGAGCATCGGACAGCATAACATGTTGCGGGAAAGCCGGTTGGGAGCGGATGAGATTCCTCTGAGCCGCGCCTCATCCTCAGCGGTACTTCCCGCTCAAGCCCCCCCCGCTCCTGCCGATTACCAATACGGATTGCTGACGCGAACCTTGCGATCAGTGTGATGAGAACAGACTTCTTCGGCGCTCGAAGGCGCCGATCTTCAGCGTTTGCCATGGTGGAACTGCTCGTGGCCAGCGGAGTAACCGGTATACTCTTCGTCTCCCTGTACGCCGGGATGTCGATGAGCACGGGGATTGTGCGTGTGACCCGCGAGAACATTCGCGCGGCACAAATCCTGCAAGAAAAGACCGAGACGCTGCGTCTCTACACCTGGGATCAGATCAACCAGGCCAATTTCATTCCGACCAACTTTACCGAGCGGTACTACACCGGCTCCGATGGGGTGGCGGAGGGAATCACTTACACCGGCAGCGTCACTCTGGCGCAAGCGCCGCTTACCGAGGCGTATTCCAACGATTTAAAGCAGGCGACCATCCGGCTCGAATGGGTATCCGGAAAATCCCTGCGCCAACGAGAAGTAACCACCTGGCTCGGCCGATATGGACTGCAAACCTACATTTACTAAAACGCGGCGGCGCGCCGGTTTTTCGCTGCTGGAGGGCCTGGTCGCGACGGCCGTGGGCGGAATTCTGCTCTCGGGCTTCGCCGCCCTCACGTCCTACACCGCGAGGAATTTCGCGGCGATGGCGAACTACGTGGAGCTGGACAGCGACAGCCGGCACGCGCTGGACTTGATGTCGCAGCAGGTGCGCCAGACCAAGCGCTTGAAGAGCTTCGCCACCAACGAACTGGTCTTCGAAGATTCGGACGGGCTCGATCTCACCTTTCGTTACGTGCCGAATGAACAGAAGCTATACCGGATGAAGAGCCGGCAAGCGAACCTAACATTGTTGGAGGGCTGCAAGGAGCTTACTTTCTCCATCTTCCAGCGCAATCCGATCGGCGGCACCTACGACCAATACTCCACCGCCAGCGCCGACACCTGCAAGCTGGTGCAGCTCTACTGGGTGTGCGAACGCGACTTGATCAAGTCCGGCGCCAATACTGAAAGCGTTCAGTCCTCCAAAATCGTCATTCGCAAACAATGAAGCTCTCCCACCATTCTAACCCCCAGCACGGCGGCGTGTTGCTGGTGATCATGATCGTCACGGCCCTGATGGGCACGGCGCTGGCGAGCTATATGACGCTCGTCAAGGGCGAGAACCAGAGCGCGATGCGCTCGCTGGCTTGGAACAGCGCCCTGCCCGTGGCCGAGGCGGGCATCGAGGAAGCCCTGATTCATCTGTACTACAATCCCACCAACCGAAGTTTGAACGGTTGGACCTCGGGAACCGACGGCTACACGAAGGAGCGCTGGATAGACACGAGCAAATACGTGGTGACGATCTCGACCAACAGCTCGCCCATCATCACGGCCAAAGGCTACGTTCGGAAACCCATGAGCACGGAGTTCATTCCCGTGCCGCGCACCGTCCGGGTGACGACCACCAACGACGCGATGTTCGCCAAGGCGATGGTGGCGAAGGGCCAGATCAACCTCAACGGGAACAACATTTCGACGGACAGCTTCGACTCGATGGATCCGAATTACAGCACCGGCGGCCAGTACGACGTGACCAAGCGCAAGGACAATGGCGATGTCGCCACCAACTCCGGCCTGGTCAACTCGCTCAGCGTTGGGAACGCGGATATCTACGGCCATGTTGCAACAGGCCCGGGCGGTTCCATCTCGATCGGTCCCAACGGCACGGTCGGAACCCTCTCCTGGATCGGGGGAGGAAACATGGGCATCCAGCCTGGGCATTCCTCGGACGACATGAACGTGGCCTTTCCTGATGTCGTAGCACCTTTCTCGGGCGGGGCCTACACGCCCGCTTCCGGAACCGTCAGCGGCACCTCTTACAATTACGTGCTGAGCAATGGGAACTACCAGATGAGTTCGTTGAGCATGAGCGGGAACAACAAAATGTACGTCAGCGGCAACGCCGTGCTTTACGTCACCTCGACACTAGCGCTCAGCGGCAACGCCAAAATCGTGATCGGCACGGGCGCAAGCTTGAAGCTTTATTTCGGCGGAACGAGCGCCAGCCTGGGAGGCAACGGCGTGATTAACAATACCGGCAACGCGATGAACTTCATGTACTACGGGCTGCCTTCGAATACCAGCTTGAGCATGTCCGGCAACGCCGGTTTCGCGGGGGTCATTTATGCTCCGAATGCCGATTTCTCCCTGAACGGCGGCGGCAGCAACAGTTACGACTTCGTCGGAGCCAGCGTGACCAAGACGGTCACCATGAACGGGCATTTCAAATTCCACTACGATGAGAATCTCGGCCGGATCGGCCCGAGCCGCGGCTTCGTCGTGACGAGCTGGAACGAGGTGTGAGGTTTCAGTCGCGTTGTTTTCGACTCGCCCGCGCGAAGCATCTGGCATAGTTATGCCGGGTGCTGTCGCGGTTGAAGTCGGATGAGCTTTTCGAGCAGGCGCTGCGCTGGATCCCCGGCGGCGTCAATTCCCCCGTGCGCGCGTTTCGCGCCGTCGGCGGACGCCCCTTCTTCGTTAATCGCGCGGACGGCGCCAGCGTCTTCGACGTCGATGGCAACAGCTACATCGACTACGTGGGCACCTGGGGCCCCGCCATTCACGGCCACGCTTACAGACCGATCGTCGATGCGGTTCGCGAATATGCCACTTTCGGCACGAGTTTCGGCATCCCGAATCCCCTCGAAGTGGAGATGGCCCAGCTCGTCCGCAGCGCTGTCTCCAGCATTCACAAGGTGCGGATGTGCAACTCCGGCACGGAAGCCACCATGTCCGCCATCCGGCTCGCGCGCGGCTTCACCCGGCGGGACAAGATCATCAAGTTCGACGGGTGTTACCACGGCCATGCGGATTACCTGCTGGTGAAGGCCGGCTCGGGAGCCCTCACGCTCGGCCAACCCGACAGCGCAGGCGTCCCTGCCTCGTTTGCCCAGCACACGCTGGTCGCGCCATTCAACGACGAACCGGCTGTCCGCGCGCTCTTCGCCGCGAATCCCGGGGAAGTCGCGGCCATCATCGTCGAGCCCGTGCCCGGCAATGCCGGGCTTTATCTTCCGAAACCCGGTTTTCTGGAATTCCTCCGCAAGGTCTGCGACGAGCATGGCACGGTGCTGATTTTCGACGAGGTCATGACGGGCTTCCGCCTCGCCTGGGGCGGGGCGCAACAAGTCTTCGCGATCAACCCCGACCTCAGTTGCTTCGGCAAGATCATCGGGGGCGGCCTGCCGGTCGGCGCATTCGGAGGCCGCGTGGAAATCATGGACATGCTCGCGCCGCTCGGCCCGGTATATCAGGCCGGCACGCTCAGCGGCAACCCGCTGGCCATGGCGGCGGGACTGGCCGCTCTGCGCGCGCTCCAGCAACCGGGCACGTACCAGAAGCTTGAGGCGATCGGAGCCGAACTCGAAGCGGGACTGAAAGACGCTGCCGCGAAGGCCAATGTTCCGGTTATTTTCAACCGCATCGGCTCCATGTTCTGTGGTTATTTCACCAACAGGCCCGTTCACAACCTCGCCGATGCGATGAACTGCGACCGGGAGCGTTTCGCCCGGTTCTTCCACGGAATGTTGCAAGAAGGCGTTTATCTCGCTCCTTCGCAGTTCGAGGCCGGGTTTATCTCGCTCGCTCATTCGAGCGAACAGATTCAGCGCACCGTGGCCGCTGCCGCCAAAGTCTATCGCACGCTCTAACGTATGCGCGTCCTCGCCATCGATCACGGCACCAAGCGCATTGGGATCGCCCTGAGCGACTCTCTCGGCATCATCGCGCAGCCGCTCGAATTCATTCTCGCCGAACCGTTTCCAGCGTTTCTCGAGCGCCTCCAGGCGCTTCTCCGCACGCACGAGGTTTCGCAGATCGTCGTCGGCCTGCCGCGCAACATGGATGGAAGCTTCGGTCCGGCGGCGCAGAAGGTCCAGGAATTCGTCGCTAAGCTCAAGCAGGCCACCCCCATTCCGGTCCGCACCTGGGACGAACGCCTGACCTCCTCGCAGGCCAATCGCATCATGGTCGAGGCGGGGGTCCGGCGGCAAAACCGCAAGGAGAAAGTGGATAAAACGGCCGCCGCCATCTTGCTCCAGAGTTATCTCGATAGCCAGGCCGGCTAGTTTCGTTCGAGGCGGATCGAGGCCATTTCGAAAGCGAGGATCGATCGATTGGAATCGCCGATAAAACTGAAACTGACCATCGCTTACGACGGCTTCGCGTATCAAGGCTGGCAGGTGCAGAAGACGGGCCTCGGGGTTCAGGCGATGGTCGAGCGCGCCATTGCCGAGATTCTTCAGGGCGAGTACCGCCTCCACGGTTCGAGCCGCACCGACACGGGTGTGCATGCGCGGGCGATGATCGCCCATTTCGAACTCCCGCGCGCGCGCTTCCCGATGACGCCCGAAAAGCTCGTCCTCGCGCTCAATTCAAAACTCCCGCCCGACATTCGTATCATGGATGCGGCCGTGGCCCCGGCCGAATTTCATGCGCGGTTCGATGCGAAGGGAAAGCAGTACCGGTATTTCATCTACAACTACCGATCGATGGATCCGCTGCTGCGCCACACCGCCTGGCATGTGCCGCAACCGCTCGATCTTGCTGAAATGCGCGCTGCTTCGCGGCATTTAGTTGGCAAACGCGACTTCGCGGCCTTCGCCAACAATCGGAACTACGCGATGGAGTCGACCGTCCGCACGGTGCATCGCTGCGAACTCAAGAAGAACGGCCGTCTTCTCACGCTGGTCATTGAAGGCGACGGCTTCCTCTACAAGATGTGCCGGGGAATCGCGGGCACGCTGGTTCAAGCAGGCCAGGGCAAGTTCAAAGCCGCCGACATCCTGCGCATGCTCGAAACCAAAGATCGCCGCGTGGCCGGCATGACGGCTCCGGCGCATGGCCTGGTGCTCTGGAAGGTTTTTTACTGAGATGCACATCGTCCTGCTCGAACCGGAAATCCCGCCGAACACCGGCAATGTCGCGCGGCTCTGCGCCGCGACGCGCACGGTGCTCCATCTGATCGAGCCGTTCGGCTTTGCGCTGGACGACAAGCAACTGAAGCGCGCCGGCATGGATTACTGGCGGCACCTGGAGTGGCATCGGTGGCGGGGTTGGACGGAATTCAGCGCGTCGGTTTCTTCCAATTCGAAGCTTTGGTTTGTCGAATCGAACGGCCCACGTCTTTATACCGAAGCCGTCTTCGGCACGGACGATTACATCGTTTTCGGGCGCGAGACCGCCGGGCTGCCCACGGCCCTGCTGGAGGCGAATCGGGAGACGTGGCTGCGCATCCCCATGTTCAATTCGAATGCGCGCTCCCTTAACCTCTCGAACTGCGTCGCCCTGGTCCTTTTCGAGGCCTTGCGGCAACACGGCTTTGCGGGAGAGATTTCCGGCTGAAATCCTGCGGACGAACCGCGCCCCGCGAGTCTCCGATCGGAGTGACGGATTCAATCGCGGCGGATGTTTCCATCCGCACCCTCTTGACCGGGGAGGTCAGGCAGCCCAAATTGCCGTTCATGAGTACGGCCACGATTTCGACCAAGGGCCAGTTGGCGATTCCGCACCGCTTTCGGAAAGCGCTGAACCTTCAGGCGGGGGACAAAGTGGCGCTCTCCCTCGAAGGGGCGCAGATCGTCCTGCGGCGCGATGAACCGAAACGCGCGAAACTGGTCGAGAAGAACGGACGCAAGGTGTTGTTCGCTCCACCGGGCGCGCCGCCGATGACTCCTGAAAACGTGAAGGCGCTCCTCGCGGAATTTCCATGAGTCACTTGCTGGACGTGAGCTTCCTGCTGGCCTGCGGCTGGGGTTCGCACGCCCGGCATGCGGTGGCGCGGAACTGGCTGGAAAGCCAGCGCACTTTCACCACCTGTCCGCTGTCCGAACTCGGGTTTCTGCGCGTCAGCCTTTCGCCCGGCTATCGTGCCTCTTTTGCAGACGCGCGATCATCCTTGGCTAACGTGACGGCTCGCCCCCAAGCCCGCTGGATCGCGGTCGATCTCGCCATGGATCGGCTGCCCACCGTGGCCGTCCACGCGGATGTGACCGATGCGTGCCTCGTGGCCCTGGCGAGCGCCCACGGCCTGAAATTGGCGACGCTGGACGATCAACTCTGTCGGAAAAGCTGGGCGGCCGGCATCGCCGAGAATCCGTTGCGGGCGGTCTGAGAATCCGGTGGCTGGTCGGAGCAGGATTCCCGATCACCTAAGCTCCCGCGCCCAGGGGGGATCGCAGCCGGCGCGGGTGCAGGTGATGGCGGCGGCTCGCGACGCGTGCTCCAGCAGGTTGATGAAGTCCGGTCGCGAAAGATGTTCGAGCGCGGTTTCGGAGAGGCTTTGCCGCGCGCCCAGCCACGCAAGCAGGGCGGCCTGAAACGTGTCGCCGGCGCCGACGGTATCCACGACTTCGATCGGAACGGCGGGCACTTCGATCTGCACGGTGCGGGTAAAGGCCAGGGCGCCCTCGCCGCCCTTCGTGACCACCACCAGGCGCGCGGCCGCTTCCAGCAGTTCCGCCGCGAATTCGCCCGGCGTGCGGCCGGGCCGCAGCCATTCCAGATCCTCGAGGCTGGTCTTGACGATGGCCGCCCGCCGCAGCAAACGCGCGAGCCGGGCCGGGTATTCGCCCGCGCGCGCCACCAGCCCGGAGCGGATATTCGGGTCGAGCGAGAGGATCGTGCCCGGCTCGAGCCGCTCCAGCAACCGCTCCGCCGTGGTGCAGAATGGCTCGACCGCCAGCGAGAAGGAGCCCAGATGCAGGCACTTCAGATCCGGCGGCAGGGCTTCCGGCAAATCCGCCACCCGCAATCCGCAGCCGGCGGTGCCCTCCGTGTAAAACGAATACCGCGCGCTCCTGGTGCCTTCGTCCAGCGTAACGAACCCGAGCGTGCTCAGCGCCTCGGTGCGCGGCGCCAGGGAAAGGTCCACGCCGCTCGCCTGCAGCGTGCGGAACAACCGCTGGCCAAAGGCATCGTTCGAAAACGGGCAGAGGAACTGCACGCGCGCTCCCAGCCGGCCCAGCGCGAGCGCGACGTTGAAGGGCGAGCCGCCGGGCACGGCGCGGAACGAATCCGGCTGGCCCCCTCCGCCGGGCAGCATGTCGATCAAGGCTTCGCCCGCGACGAGAATCATGGAACTCAGCGTCTTCGAGGGCTTCGAGCTGCCGACCGGCTGGGCCGTTCTCCAGCCTGCTTCACAGCATGATGCCCTTGGAAACTTCCTGCAGCACGGTTTCGCCACAGAGCCGCTTCACCAGCGCAAGGCCGAAGTCCACGGCCGTGGCGGCGCCGCGCGACGTAATGAGCAATCCATCCTCGACGACCTTTTCCTGCACTTGCGAGTCCGGGAGTTCCGGCAGCACGCCGGCATGCGAAGTGAACCGTTTTCCCGCGAGCAGACCCGCGTCTTTCAGGACCGTCGGCGCCGCGCAGATGGCCGCCACCGGTTTGCCGGCCTGAGTGAAAATCTGGGCCAGCCGCGCCGTCCGCCCATCGGCCCGCACCGCCTTGATGCCGGGCCCGCCGGGAATGAGGAACAGATCGAACTCCTGTTCCGCCACGTCCGCCAGCGCCGCATCGGCTTGCACCGTAATATTGCAGCGCCCCGTGACCAATCGTTCTCCCGTCATCGAAGCCACCACGACTTCCACCCCGGCTCTCCGGAGCAGATCGATCGGCGCCACGGTTTCGATTTCTTCGAACCCCGGAAACAGCACGCACAGCACTCGTTTTTTCATAAGCACAGCATGATCTACTCGCGATCCCAAAGCCACAGGGGATCGTACTTGCCGTTCCCCACGCCGATAATCGGGTCGCCCCGGGCCACTTCTCCGTTCTCGGTCTTGCCGGGGTAAAACTGAAACCCGATCCGGCTCACCTTGACCCCCTCCGCGTGGCCATCGGCCCAACTACTCATGGCCCGCCCGCCATGCCGCGGCACGACGCGATGCGGATTGTTCGCGGCATAGTCCGGATGGCTCGGCGTCAAAAAGTAAAGCAACTGCGCGCCGCGAATTTCCGTCCACAAGTCCGGGTTCTTCTCCGCCGGATTTTTCACTTTGCCCGCGTCGGCGAATACGACCGACTCGCTGGGGCGTTTGACGCTGGAAAGACGGAGCGAGCCGATCCGTTCCGCCGCCCAGGGCGAATAGCTGAATTCAATGTGATTCATGCCGATCCCGAATCGACCTTTCCCTCGGGTGCTCGGCGCCCCCGTCGGCACGGCGGTCTGGTTCGTGCCGACCACGCTCGGGCAATCGGAGGCGAGCTTGTTCGGCAAATAGCCGCGCAACAAATCCGGCCACCAAATCGTGCTCCCCTTCGGCACGTAGGCATCGGGCGGTGGCGTTCCGAGAATCTCCAGGGGGACCATCCGGTCGTTGTTCTCGTCCGCATACATCACGAAGGCCAGGCCGATCTGCCGCGAATTATTCAGGCACGCGATGCCCCGGCCCTTCTCCTTCGCTTTCGCCAGCGCGGGCAGCAACATCCCGGCGAGGATCGCGATGATCGCGATCACGACCAGCAGCTCGATCAGCGTGAACGCGAGGCGAAGTCTGGCTTCACGAATATTCATGCAGTCACCGCCAGACGCCCGGCCTTGATGATGCCTCCTTGGATGACCGCGAGGAAACGCTTCCGATCCTCGAGGATGGAGATGTCCGCGATCGGATCGCCCTCAACAATCAGCAAGTCCGCCAGCTTCCCGGCTTCCACCGTGCCGATTTCCTTTTCCATTCCGAGAATCTCCGCGCCCGTTTTGGTGGCGCACTTGATCGTTTCTTCCGGGGTGAATCCGGCGTGCTTCACAAAGAACGTTAGTTCCTTCGCGTAGTCGCCATGCGGGTTCCAGGCGAAACCGTAATCGCCGCCCATGCCCAGGCGACCACCGGCCTTCAGGATCATCCGCGCGCTTTCGATGCCGCCGTCGAGGGTTTCCTGATGCCCATCGATCACCGCCTGCGACAGGCCGAATTCCTTCCCGCGCACCACGCTGGCCAACTCGAACTGCAACGCCGGGATCACCGGCGTATTGCGCTTCATCAGGAGGTCCAGCGCCTCCTGGTCCATGAAGGTGCCGTGCTCGATGGTGTCGTAACCGGCGCGCAGCGCATTCTTGATCCCCTCCGTGGCCCGGCAATGCCCGGTGACTTTCATCCGGTGGTTGTGCGCCTCGGCCACCACGCCGTGCATTTCCTCGAAGGTCATGCAGAGCGTGTGATGGTCGTTCACATCCGGCGCGGCGGCGTCGCCGGTCGGATAGGTCTTCACCCACTCGACGCCGTCCTTCACCAGTTTCCGCACCGCGCGCCTTCCTTCATCCGCGCCGTTGATGATGAAGACCAAGCCCTCCATCCCGATCTTGCGGAACTCGGGATTCCAATCCATCAAGCCGCCCGCACCGCAAATTTCCCGTCCGCTCGCGGCCAACCGCGGCCCCTCCGCGATGCCCTCCTCGATCGCCTTCTTCAGCCAGACATCGATATTGTGCAGGCAACCTCCGCTCCGCGCGGCCGTGTAACCGCACTCCAACGTCAACCGGGCATTGGCCGCCGCCAGCAATGTGACGTACTCGACCGGGTACTTGATATCGAGATCCTGCAACTCGGCCACATCGAAGTAGGTGGCGTGGTAATGCGCCTCGATCAAACCGGGGAGGACGGTGCCGCCCTTCGCATCGATGACCCTGGCGCCGGCGGGAGCGGGGGGTGCATTCGTCGCAGGGCCGGCGTAACGGATGCGGCCGTCCGTGACCAGGACAGCCGCCTGGGGAACGGCCGGTGCGCCGGTGCCATCGACCAGACGGCAATTTGTGACGAAGGTACTTCCGGTCGCGATCTTCATGGGCTGATAACCGAGTGTTACCGACGCGGGCTCTCCGGCGCAAGCCAGACCCGAGGACCGAGTGCGGCCCGAGGGGTCCGTGTTTCGCCGAAGCGTGAAACTGGGGGGGGGAACATACCCCCGGGGGGGAGGGGAGCGGTTTTTAGGTAAACAATTGGACCCGAGATGGTTGTGTGGAAATGGGGTGTGTAAATTTCGTGTAAATTGTGTGTAAATCTGTGTAAATGGGTGTGTAAATTCGTGTAAGAGAGTGTGTAAGCCTGTGTAAATGACTGTCGATGCACCGCCTTGGCGTGTAAAACTTCCAGGCCGGAGGCAGTTTCAGGGGCAACGCCACTGGCGCGCTCGGGAGCCAGGGCAAGCCCGAGGAGGTACGTGGAGATGCCGAGCCTGGAAAGAGTTACCGCAGCGGGCGGGTCATTGGGAAACGGAGAGGTTCGAGCAAGAACGGCCCCGGTTCGCAATGACGCCTCAAATTGAGTCGTCATGCGAATACTTTGCGAGATGAGATGAGTTCGGTCAAGGCTGAATGAGGTGTAAATTATTATTGTCGAGCAGTTCCACGAGCATGCGGTGCATGAACCAAGCTCCTGGCAAAGGGGAGGGGCCGAAAGCAGACGCGGATCGAAACGGTCTTCGAAGGGCTGATTGCGCCAAACCATGTTGGCGGGGGAGGATTACGGCCGCGTTTTGGAGAGAATAGAAGGGAGTGACTTTGGCATTTCAAACGGCCAAGCGGGGTCCTAATTTGGACACCGTCAACTAGCAGCCTTCCTTGCAAATTGAACGAACGATGTTCAAATTGCAAGGACAACGCTCTTCTCGGCGTGCCGCTTTTCTCCGGTCAAAATCCAAGGAAGCGGCACCGACGCCAGCCTGTTATGTCGTTGATAAATGTGCTTCGACACTTTTCCGAAATACACTCAAGCGCGGAGTTACTTGAACCAAGCCTTCGCGCATGCGTTCCCATTCGATCTGGAACCCGTACCCGTGGTGGACGACGTACCGAAAGCGCCGGAAGGCCCCGAATTGCAAGGCGAGGCTGTCGTCGAAGAGCACGGGCAACGGAGGCTGGCCCGGCTGGCAAAACCGTTTAAACAACTCGAAGTGCCAGTTTTCGCCGGAAGGCAATTCAACGCCATGAAAACGGCTCAGACGTTTGAGAATATTCTCGAGGCCCGAGTAGAATTGCGCCAGGAAAGCCGCCGCCGCCGTTTTCTCTCGGATGGTGGGCTCGCGGCCGGCGACGTCATGCACCAGCGCAGCTAATTCTTGAGCCACTTGTTCGAGAGCGGCCAATTCGAGGGCGATTTCCGACGCGAGCCGAGCGGCTGTCACAGGAGCACGCGGGAGTGTTTTTCAATCGCGCGGGTGAAAGGCGTGGGCGGATCGAGCGGCACCAGATCGAAGGGCATTCGCAAAGCCGCTTCCAACGCCGAAGCGAATTCGAAGAATTTCCAGCCAGGAACTCCGGCGCACGCCAAGTCGAGATCGCGCGTGGCCACCGGATCTTCCAGCCCGCTGCCGAAGAGGAGCAACCGGGTGGCCCCGAAGTCGCGGGCGACCCGAACGGCACTCGCAAGGTTGCTTTCCAAACCGGTCATCCAATCAAATTATCACGTTACGCCGGATTCCACAATTTGCGGATGCGCAAGTTCGCGAGCGGGTTCGCAAGCGGGTGATGACAACTGCCGCTCGGAAGTGGCGGCATCTGTTGGCCGCCGAGGCCGTCCGGCGAAGGCGCGAGCGTTCCCGCGAGTTCGATCTTTAGACGCCGCCGAAGCGGCGGTGGCGCTGGGCGTATTCTTCGAGGGCCTGGAGGAGCTGGGGGCGGCGGAAGTCGGGCCAGAGGGTGGGGGTGACGACGAGTTCGGCGTAGGAGATCTGCCAGAGGAGGAAATTGCTGACGCGCATTTCGCCGCTGGTGCGGATGAGGAGATCGGGATCGGCCCAATGGCGGGTGTAGAGATTCTGGGAGATGGTTTGCTCGGTGATCTCGGCGGGGTCGATGCGGCCTTCCTTGACCTGCTGGGCGATGGCGCGCGTGGCTTCGACCAGCTCGGTGCGGCCGCCGTAGCTGAGGGCGAGGATGAGAGTAAGGCCATTGTTTTTCGCGAGGGCGGCGCGGGTTTTGGCGAGCTGCTCCTGGACAAATTCCGGCAGGCGGTAAATCTGGCCGATGGCTTCGAGGCGGACATTGTTTCGATTAAGCTCGCCGATCTCGTTCTTGAGATAGCGGGCGAGATACTTCATCAACGTATCGACTTCGTCCTTGGGGCGGTTCCAATTCTCGACCGAGAAGGCGTAGAGCGTGAGGTATTTGACGCCGAACTCGCCGCAGGCCCGGACGATGGTGCGGACGGATTCGACGCCCATGCGGTGGCCTTCGACGCGGGGGAGGTGCCGCTGCTTGGCCCAGCGGCCGTTGCCATCCATGATAATGGCGACATGCGCGGGAAGATTCTCCTGCGCGACGGCGCTGAGATGCGGGACGGAGGCGCTCACGCGGCCTTGCGGTTGAGTTCGCGGACGAGCCGTCGTTCCTCGATGTAATCCCACTCGCGCTTGACGAACTGGCGCTGTTCGCGGGTGAGGGCGTTCACGCGCAGGATGCGTTCGAGCGTGGCGGCCGTTTTTTCGAGGTCGCCCCGTTCACCGTGCAGTTGGGCGAGCAGGTGCAGGCCCTGGTAATGGTTCGGTTCCTTGATCAGTTCCAGCTCCGCGAGGCGGACGGCTTCGTCGAGATCGCCCTGTTCCTTAAAACTGCGGGCGCCGCGGAAGTCGGCATGGACGCCCGTGCGGAGGTTGGCGTTGCCATAGATCATGCGGCAGACGCCCGAAGCGCAGTAATGAGCTAGAGCTGCGCGCCAGACGAAGGCGAAGAAAAAGACGGATAAAAGCCCGTAGACGCCGCCGACAACGGTGAGGGGATTGAGGAAGAGATTGGCGATGAGGATGGCGAAGGGCATCGAGAACAAGATGCTGCGCCAGCGATTCTCCCGCAATTCGAGCGGGAGGGTGATGAGAAGGCCGAAGATCATGGCCGCCGCCGCGCCGAGCAAACTGATGGCAAGGAAACTCATGCGGCGGCCGGCCGATCTACAAGAACAGCGTCTGCGCCCGGGCCGGCCCCACGGAAGCGATCATCAGCTTCGCGCCGGTCAGATCCGCGATGGCTTCGAGGTAGGCTTTGGTCTTGGGCGGCATCTTTTTCCACGAGGTGATTTCGTGCGTGGGGGTGAGCCAGCCGGGAAATTCGCGATAGACGGGCTGGCACTTCGAGAAGGTCTCGATGTTGTTCGGGATGTAATCGTAGAGCTTGGAGCCGCAGCGATAGCCGGTGCAGACCTTGATCGTCTCGAGCGTATCGAGGCCGTCAATGTTCGTGATGGCCAGCTCGTCGATGCCATTGACCATCGTGGCGTGGCGGGTGGCGACGGCATCGAACCAGCCGCAACGGCGGGCGCGGCCGGTAGTGGCGCCAAATTCGCGTCCCATATCATGCAATAGATCGGCGATCACCGGATCTTCTGTAGGGAGGGGCCCTTCGCCAACGCGCGTGGTGTAGGCCTTCATGACTCCGACCACACGGTCCATGCGGTTCGGCGGCACGCCCGAGCCGGTGGAAGCGCCGCCGGCGGTGGTGTTCGACGACGTCACGAATGGGTAAGTGCCGTGATCCAGGTCGAGGAAAGTTCCCTGCGCGCCCTCGAAGAGAATCTTCTCCTTGCGGCGAGCCGCCTCGTGCAGCCAGACGACGGTGTTGGCCACGAAGGGCTCGAGAAAATCGCCGGCCGCCCGGTATTCTGCCAAAACCTTCTTGTAGGAAAGAGGCTTCGCGCCGAGCGCCTTGAGAATTTCGTTATTCTCCTTCAGCCGCTGTTTGAGCAACAGCTCGAAGCGCGCCGGATTGATAAGATCGATCACGCGCAGGCCGGTGCGCGCGGCCTTGTCGCCATAGGCGGGGCCGATGCCGCGCTTGGTCGTGCCGAGCTTGTGCTTGCCCTTCCGCAGCTCGCGCTGCTCGTCGAGAATGCGGTGATAGGGAAAGACGATGTGAGCGGTCTCGCTCAGCAAGAGGTTGCCGTTCACCTGGACGCCGAGCTTGAGCAAACCTTGAATTTCCCCCACGAGCGACACGGGATCGACGACGACGCCGTTGCCGATGACGCACATCTTCCCGGGGCGGAGAATGCCGGAGGGCACCAGGTGGAGGACGTATTTCTGCGGGCCGATGAACACGGTGTGGCCGGCGTTGTTGCCGCCCTGGGTGCGCACGACGACATCCGCACGTTCCGTGAGGACATCGATAATCTTTCCTTTTCCTTCGTCGCCCCACTGGGCGCCGACCAGAATGGTATTAGGCATAGTCGATACGGAGCCGTTCGCGCGGATTCGCGGCAATAAAAAACCCCGAGGGTAAAATCGGGGCAGAGGCTCGCTATTTACGGAGAGACCGTACCGAGCCCCCAGCGCGGTGTCAAACGGATTTCCGAGCCGCCGCGGCCGCCGCCGCGATTTATCGGGCGTCCAACACCCGGCGGACCAGCTCGGCGAGGGCGCGTTGATCGAACGGCTTGGCGAGAAAGGCGGCGACGCCGGCGTGGCGGGCCGCGGCTTCGCTGCCATGTCCGCTCGCGAGGATGACGGGCAGTTCCGGACGGATCTGGCGGATTTCCCGGGCCAGCTCCAGGCCGGAAAGCCCCGGCATGGTGAGGTCCGTGATGGTGAGCGCAAACCCATCCGGCTCGGCGCGGAGGGCCGCCAACGCCGTCTCCGCCGAGCGGTAGCTGGCGACATGGTAATCCAGCCGCTGCAGAATGCGCTCGACCACCTGGATCAGGGCCGGTTCGTCGTCGACCAGGAGGATCCGTTCATGCCGGCCGCGCGGAATGTCCCCCTCCGGCAGATCAAGGGGAGCCGCCGCCGCTTCGATCACCGGGAAGTACAGATGAAACGTCGTCCCCTGGCCAGGTTCGCTCTCCACGCGAATCTCGCCATCGTGATTCCGGATAATGCCGTGAACGACGGCCAGGCCGAGCCCGGTGCCCTGGCCGGGCGCTTTCGTGGTGAAGAACGGCTCGAAGATGCGCTCCCGCGTGGCGGCATCCATGCCGTGGCCGGTGTCCCGCACGCTCACATGCATGTAACGCCCCGGCCTCAGCCCCGCCTCGGCCGGGCCCTGCGGCGACACCAAGGTCAAGAGGCGCGTCGCCACGGTCAGCTTCCCGCCCCGGCTCCCCATCGCCTGGCTGGCATTGGTGCCGAGATTGAGGATCACTTGATGAATCTGCGTTTCATCGGCGGCGACCGGCAGCGATTCCCCCGCGAAATCCGTCTCGATCTCGAAATTGGCCGGGAGGCTCGAGCGGAGCAGTTGGAGCGATTCCTGAATGACCGGCCGGAGATCGACCGGGCGGCGGTCCTGCGATTGCCGGCTGCTAAAGCCGAGGATTTGCCGCACCAGATTGCGCGCGCGCTGGCTGGCCTTGAGAATCGCCTGGAGCGAATCCTGCACCGGATGCTCGGGCGGCAAATCTGCCTGGGCCAGCTCCGTCCGGCCCAGAATCGCCGAAAGAATGTTGTTAAAATCGTGCGCGATCCCGCCGGCCAGCGTGCCGACGGCCTCGAGCTTTTGCGACTGGCGCAGCATCGCCTCGAGTTGCGCGTGGCGCGCCTCGGCCTGCTTCAGCTCGGTCAGGTCCCGCAGGAAGCCGGTGAATTGGGGGGGCTGGCCCGGCAGCCGGACAATGGACAGTTCGATCGGAAATTCGGCGCCGTCCGCCCGCAACGCGGTCAGGTAAAGCCGCTGCCCCACCATCGTGCTTTCCCCCCCGGCCGCCACCCGGTCGAAGGCCGCCTGATGCTTCGCCCGCAGCGCTTCCGGGATGATCGTTTCGGCGAGCGAACGGCCCGCCACGGCGGACCGCGCATAGCCAAATGTGCGCTCCGCGGCGGCGTTGAAATCGACGATCCGGCCCTTGTGATCCACCGTCACGATGCAATCCAGCGCGCTCTCGAGGATCGCCCCTTTGTGGGCTTCGCTCGTGCGCAGGGCCTCCTGGGCGCGATGGCGCGCCGTGACGTCGATGGCCTGCACCATCAAGACCGGCCCCTCCGGCAGTTCGATCACCTGCGCGTCGATCGACAAGTCCGATTCGCGCCCCCATTTGTCCCGCAGCCGCGCGGCGAAATCGCGCACGACCTTCTGCTCCCGCGCCATGGTCACGAGCCGCAGCCGGAGATCGGGATCGCACCACAAGTTGATCTCCTGCGCGTTGCGGCCCAGCACCTCTTCCCGGCTGTAGCCGCTCAACTCGAGGAAGCGGGCGTTGACCCCGATGAACCGCCCGTCCGCCAGCGAGGTCAGCGTGGCCGAAAGCGGGCTCGATTCGAACAGGCGCTCGAACTGCTCCCGCGAGCGGCGCAGCGCCGCTTCGGCCCGCTTCCGTTCGGTGATGTCGCTGATGGCGCTCACCGTGCCGAAGACCGCGCCGTGCGCATCCCGCAACGGGCCGACGCTGACCTCCGCGTGGAACGTCCGGCCATCCTGCCGGCGCAGTTCCGTTTCGTAGACGCTGCCGCGCCCGAGCTGGCATTCCCGATGGCGTTCGAGCGCGCCGGGCCATTGCTCCTCCGTCATGAGCAGGCGATGGACCGGCTGCCCCGCCATCGCGCCGGCGTGGCAACCGGTCAGCGTTTCGAAACGTGGATTCGCATACAACAGCCGGTTGTCGAGATCCGTGAAGAACAGCCCTTCGTTCAAGCTCTGCACCGCCGCCTGGAAGCGCTCCTGGCTGGCGCGCAACTCCCCTTCCGCGCGCTTGCGTTCGACGAGCTCGCGATTCGCGCGCTCAAGATACTCCTGCTTCAGCCGCGTCTCCTTGCGCAAGGCCCGCACCCACCAGGCCAGCAGCACCAGGGTGGTCGCGCCGAACACCATCCGCACCCGCCCCACCGTCCACCAGGAGGGGCGTTGCACCACGCGGATGTCCGAGCCATCCCGCAGCAAGAGGCTGAACGAGACCGGCCGGCCGCGGTCGTCCGACTGCACGGAGCAAATGCCCGTGATCTCGAGGATGCTCTTGGGGGCAAACCGGCGCAGCTCGCCCATCGCGTTGGTGCCCGAAAGCTGCGCCTCGAAAATGCCGTCCGGGCGCTGGAGCAGCAGCTTGGCGTAACCCCAGCGGGTCGAATGTTGCGCCAGCTCTCCTTTCACCGTAATCAGGCGGGCATCCCAATCTCGCGTCAGTTCCTCATCGTCCGCGATGCGCAGCGGCGGCGGCGGCGCGCCCAGGCCGGTCGTTCGCGCCAGCGCGCCCTCGATCCGCAACGTCCGGCCTCGCAGATCCGGAAAGCCCACCACCTCCACGCGGCTGCCGACCGGCGCCTCCATCGGCAGCGTGGCGTAGACCCGCGCCGCGCCGGAATCGTCCTGCAAGTAAAACATGGTGGGAGACGCCCGGGCCGTCACCAAGCCGGCGAATTTCGTCCGGTGCCCGAACTCCGCCGCATCCTCGATCCGCAGCGCTCCGTTGGCCGGCCGCACCGGCCGCTCGAACGGATCCGCCGGGGCGGGGCGCACGACCTCGATCTCCGCCAGCGACGGCACGTAGAGCCGGTCCCCGATCGCCCGGGACGGCAGGCTCAGCCGCGTGGCCCACGCCCCGCGCAGCCGCACCCTGGCATCGATCCACTCCAGCGGAACCGCATTCGTGAACCGGGGCACGAACGCGGTGAAGCGTTGCGCGGCCGCGAGTTCCAGCCGCAGATGCCTTCCTTCCCGGCGGGCCGACTGCACGATCCCTTCCAACTCCACCCACCGGCAATCCTTCGTGCCGGTGCTCAACTCATCGGAGGACGCGCGCAGCGGCTCCGGCATCGCCTCCCGGCCCAGCACGGCGAACCGGTCCATGCGGATCATCGGCGCGAAATCTCCGGGCTCCGACACGCCTTCGATCACCACCCGCTGCCCGGATTCCAGCACCTGCCCCGTGCTCGTCCGCCGGACGTAGATCGCCCCGGTTTCCTCCTGGAGAAACGCCATGCCCCAATCCGCGTCCGCATACGTGACGACGCCGGTGACCAGCGTCGGCAACCCGAGCGCCGCCCGTTCGCCGGGCAGGTGGAACACTTGCGCGACATTGGTCAGCACCGGAGCAGGAACGGCCGCGGGCGGTTCCTGGCCGAAACAAGCGGTTCCGCTCAAAAACGCCGCGAACCCGACCACCTGGCACGCGTTGAAAACTCCCGAGACCGCGCAATCCCCAAGGATGAGCTTGGACAGCTTCAAGTTCCGGCATGCTATGCCTCTCCCGCCAGCCCAACAAGCCCGCGATTCATTGCCGCGCCGCTGGCGATACACAGCCCGTTCCGTGCCGGCGCGGACGGCCCACGCCACTCACGGTTTCACGAGGCGGAAGAACGCCGGGGCCGTGGCTCCGTTCAGGGGAATCTCCGCGGCGTTCGCCCGGCGGATTCGGGATAAACCGTCCAGACGCGGCCCGAATCCAAGCGGATCGAGCCACGGAACGTGCCGGTGTATGCCTCGAGAGTGTGGAGCCGGAGCGCGTCCGAATATAACTTGTTTATGGATAACAAGTTAAGGATGTTTCTGTCACGGTTTTCGATGAGTATGGGCGTGTATTTTGTGTGTATCGCTGTGTCTGGCTTTCGAAGCCACCGGAAAAGACACGGCGGTACCGGCCGGCAAGGAGAATCATGTCCTGCGCGAGACCGTGATTTCGTTGGAATCCCGTCTCCCTCCGCAAGCGACAGCCTCCCGGTCGTCGGGCACCATCGCTAACGATCCGCCAGGCGCAATTCAACGATTTTGATTTCTTTCACCGGATGATCCGCCCAAAACAGAACTGCGTAATGGCCAACAACACTGACTTCGATCTCCCTCCCGATTTCGTCGTGCTCGGTGTAATCGCCTTTCCGGAGGGGATTCACCCGCAAACCTCTCAAAAACGCCAAAAGCTTCTCCCGCCCAGCAGGAGGTTGCCCGCGAAGGAACTCGAAGGCCTCATCCCGAAGATAGACGTCATACTCCATCGCCCTTTAAGCGTTCCTCGGCGTCTGGGAGGCTTATCCATCGTTCCGGGCTGCGATCGTCAAGCCGGCGCGTTAGCTCGCCCCGATACTGTTCATCGGTGCGAACGTCCAATGCCACCAGAAAACTCATGAGCTTCCGCCGATCTCCCGGCGCTAACCGTTCGGCTTCAAGCTCCAGCTCGTCCAGTCTCATAATTCTATTTTATCCCTCTCAAACCTGGCGGCAAGAAAAAGCGCGCCATCCCAGCCGCGCCGGTGCAGCGGCGTGAAAGGCAGGGGATCGCGCAGGTCGCGCATTAAAGCGATTATCGAGAAGCACTCACCGGGGACGGCAAGGGAGCGGAGGCTCCATTTTTCGGTTGAGTCGGGGTGGGGAGGGGGGGAAGAGTGGCGGGACGAGATGAGCCGGGTGACGCCAGAATGGATTGTGGGGAGGAAGGGCCGGGAGCGGATCGCGGCGCTGACGGCGTACGATTTTCCGATGACGCGGCTGCTGGATGAATCGGGGGTGCCGCTGATTCTGGTGGGGGATTCGCTGGGGATGGTGGTGCTGGGGTTTCCGGATACGACTTCGGTAACGATGGAAATGATGGAGCATCATGTGCGGGCGGCGGCGCGGGCGAAGCCGCGGGCGTTGCTGGCGGGGGATTTGCCGTATCGCTCCTACGAAACGCCGGAAATGGCGCTGGGGAATGCGCGGCGGCTGGTCCAGGCGGGCGCGGACGCGGTGAAGGCGGAGGGGGGACGGGAGATTTTGCCGCAGGTGCGAGCGATCACGGGGAGCGGAATCCCTTTCATCGGGCATTTGGGAATGCTGCCGCAGCATGTGCGGGAGGAGGGGGGCTACCACGTAAAAGGGAAGGTCGAGAGCGAGCGCGACCGGCTGCTGGCGGATGCGGTGGAATTGCAGGAGGCGGGGGCCTTTGCGATCGTGCTGGAGCTGGTGACGCCGCCGGTGGCGAAATTGGTGAGCGAGAGCGTCACGATTCCGACGATCGGGATCGGGTCGGGGCCGGATTGCGACGGGCAGATATTGGTGACCTCGGATTTACTGGGGTTGTTCCCGTGGTTCACGCCGCGGTTCGTGAAGCCGAAATTGAATGCGGCGGAGCAAATGAAGGCGGTGGTGGCGGATTGGCGGCGGGCGGTGGAGCAACCGGCGGGGGCGGCATGAGCGGCACACTTTCTCATATCGATGCGCGGGGCGAAGCCTCGATGGTGGATATTTCGCAGAAGCCGGTGCAATGGCGGGAGGCGGTCGCGGGGGGAGAGATCCGCTTGCAGCCGGCGACGCTGGACTTGATCGAGAGCAACCAGGTGGCGAAGGGGAACGTGCTGGCGACGGCGCGGCTGGCGGGAATCATGGCCGCGAAGAAGACGGGGGAGCTGATTCCGCTCTGCCACCCGCTGCCGATCACGCATTGCGAAGTGAAGTTCGAGATCCCGGCCTCGCGAGACCGGATCACGATCACAGCATCAGCCAATATCAGCGCGCAAACGGGGATCGAGATGGAGGCCCTGACGGCGGTGGCGATGGCGGCGCTGACGATTTACGACATGTGCAAGGCGGTGGACAAGCAGATGGTGATTGCGGACATCCACCTGATTTCAAAAACGAAGCGTTAGGCGCGTTATCACAGACTGTTAACTCATGGAAATTCAGGCAGGCATCATCACGATATCAGACCGGGCGTCGCGCGGCTTGTACGACGACTTGGGCGGCCCGGCGCTGCGGCAGGCGGCGCAGGGCTACGGGTGGAAGGTGATTTCGGAACTGCTGGTGCCGGATGAGAAGCGGGAGATTCAACGCGCGATCAAGGAACAGGTGGCGCGGGAGTGCCACTTGATTCTCACGACCGGCGGCACCGGCGTGGCGCTGCGGGATGTGACGCCGGAAGCGGTGCGCGAGATCGCGATTCGCGAGTTGCCGGGATTCGGCGAAGTCATGCGCATGGAGTCGATGAAGATCACGAAGAACGCGATCCTCTCGCGCAATCTGGCGGCAGTGGTGGAGCGCAGCCTGGTGATCTGCCTCCCGGGGAAACCGAGCGGCGCGGTGGAATGTTTAAGCTTCGTGGTGGGAGCGGTTCCGCACTGCCTGGAGGTGTTGCAGGAAGTGCCGACGAGTTGCTGAACTCGGCGGGAAGGGCCGCCGGCGGGGACGGGTTGGCGGCTGTTTTGGGGGCTTGCCAAGGGAGCGCGTTGGACGATCATTCTGACAGTGATTTTCCAGCGAGCTCGAGACCTGATCGCGCGCTGCGCCCGCGAGACGACCACCCCCCGGGGGTATTGGCCGCGGCTGGCCGGTCGCTCCCGCTGGGGCCTGGGAGCGGGGCTTCTGTTGGCAGCGGTCCAATCGGCGGCAGGAAGCGAGGCCGCGAATTTTTTTGAGGCGAAGATCCGTCCGCTGCTGATCGAGAAGTGCTTCGAATGCCATAGCTCGGGGAAGGCGCAGAAGGGCGGGCTGAGTCTGGACGCAAAGCCCGGCTGGGAGCGAGGCGGCGATTCGGGCGCGGCGATCGTGCCGGGCCAGCCGGATGAGAGCTTGTTGATCAAAGCGGTGCGCTACACCGATCCCGGCCTCCAGATGCCGCCGGAGAAAGCGGGCGGCAAGCTGAGCGAGGCGCAGATCGCCGATCTGGAACGGTGGGTGCGGGACGGAGCCTTCGATCCGCGCACGGCTTCCGCCGCGCCGGCGCCGGAGAATCGGTGGGAGCAGCTTTTCGCGGAGCGCCGGAAGTGGTGGAGCTTGCAGCCGGTGGCGACCGTCGAACCGCCCCCGGTGCAAGATGCGGAGTGGGCGGCGAATCCGGTCGACCGATTTGTGCGCGATCGCCTGGCGCGGGAGGGACTGCCGCCGGCGCCGCCAGCGGATCCGAACACCTTGATCCGGCGGGCCAGCCTGGTGCTGACGGGATTGCCGCCGGCGCCGCCGGATGTGGAGGAATTCGTGGCCGCCTGGCGCGCGGATGCGAAGGGGGCGGTCGCCAACATGGTGGATCGCCTGATGGCTTCGCCGCACTTCGGGGAGCGTTTCGCGCGGCATTGGCTGGACGTGGTGCGGTTCACCGAGACGCACGGCAACGAATGGAATTACGACGTGCCCTATGCGTGGCGGTACCGCGATTACATCATCCGCGCGTTCAACGACGACGTGCCGTACGATCAATTTCTGCGCGAGCATATCGCGGGCGATCTTCTGGCGGCGCCGCGCGTCAACGAGGCCGGGCGGTTTAACGAATCGGCGATCGGGACGGCCTTCTACCGCTTCGGCGAGGTGAATCACGATAGCTGCGTGGATTTCAGCGTGATCGGCTACGACGTGGTGGATAACCAGCTCGATACGCTAACCAAGGCCTTCCAGGCGACGACGGTGGCGTGCGCGCGTTGCCACGATCACAAGATGGACGCCGTCTCGACCGAGGATTACCACGCCATGCTGGCGGTGCTGCGGAGCACGCGCTCCGTGATGCGGACGCTCGACACGCCGGAGGTTAATCGCGATGCGCTCAACGCCCTGCGGGACCAAAAGACGGAACTGCGGGCGGAATTGGCCAGGATTTGGCGAGGCGAGGCGAAAACCATCGATGCGGCAAAGCTGCGGGCGGTGGCCGCGACAGCCAGGGAAAAAGCGAAGGACAAACCGCCGGGTTTGGAGAGCCCCTGGCACGCGTGGATGGTGGCGGGCGATTCCGGAACGAACGACGTTGCCGGCGAGTGGAGCAAGGTGGCGGCGGCGCATGCGCGGGAGTTGGTCGAGCGCGCCGAATTCAACCGGACGAATTTCACGACCGTGGCGGATTTCCGGCACGGGATGCCGGAAGGATGGTTTGCCGATGGCATGGGCTTGCGTGGTGGGGCCAGCCAGCGCAGCGACTTTGTGCCGGCGCACGAAGGGGAAGCGGCGCTTAAGGCGATTCTGCCGACGGGGTTGTTCACGTTTGCCGAGTCGGACCGGCTGAACGGCGCGCTGCGTTCGTCCGAGCTTGTCCGCGCGCACGGAAAGGTCAGTTTCGAAGTGATCGGCGGCCGCTTCAGCCTCGCGCGGCTGGTGTTCAACAATTGCCAGTTCAATTATACGCAGCAGCATTCCATTCACCACGATCAGTGGTCGTGGATCACGATCAATTTTCCGACCAACACGCAGGGGCTGCATCCTTTCGCCGAATTGCTGACCTACTGGGATAATCCGAAATTTCCCGATCCGCTCGGCACCCTGGGCAAGGATGTCGAAAACCAGCGCGAGCCGTACGACACCTACGCGAAGAATCCGCGAACGTGGTGGGGATTGCGCCGGGTCGTCATGCACGACGGCACTGCCACCCCGCGCGACGAATTCACCTGGCTCTCGCGGCTGCTCGTGGGCGCGGCGCCGGCGACGGCCGAGGAAGCCGCGGCTCGGTACGCGGCCATCGCGTTGGAGGTGGTGGAGCATTTCGCGGCGAACCGCGCCACGGACGACGATACGCGCTGGCTCGATTGGCTCACGCGGAACAGCTTGCTTTCCAATAAAGCCGCGGCCTCGCCACGGCTGGCCGAGCTGACCGCCCGATACCGCGCGGTCGAGAACGGTCTCGCCCTCCCCACGACGATGCCGGCGATGGCGGACGAAGCGGCGCCGTTCGCGCAGCCTTTGTTGCTGCGGGGCGACCACACCAAACCCGGCAAACCGATCCCGCCTGGGTACCTCGCCGCGCTCACGCCGGACGGATTCGCCATGTCCGCGGGCGGGAGCGGCCGGGCCGATCTGGCGCGGCTGCTGCTGAGCCCCGACAATCCACTGACAGCGCGCGTCATGGTGAACCGGCTCTGGCAGTGGGTGTTCGGCCGCGGCCTGGTCGATACGCCCGACGATTTCGGGCATCTGGGCGGCAAGCCTTCGCATGCGGAATTGCTGGATTATCTGGCCGCGCAGTTTATGCGCGACGGCTGGTCGATGAAGCGCTTCGTCCGGTCACTCGTGACCAGCCGGGCCTTTCAGAGCGCCGGCAGGCCGACGGACGAAGCCCAACGGCGCGATCCCGAGAATGTGCTGCTCTCCCATTACCCCGCCCGCCGCGCCGAGGCGGAAGTCATTCGCGACAGCCTGCTCGCAGCTTCGGGGAGGCTCGAGCCCCGGATGTTCGGCCCGAGCGTTCATCCGTTCCGCGAGAAGGCGGATACCGAAAAGCGCCTGTATACCGGGCCGCTCGATGGCGCGGGCCGCCGCAGCATCTACCTGAAATTCCAGCTCATGGAAGCCCCCAGCTTTTTGCGCGTCTTCAATCTTCCCGGGGGCAAGGTCACGCAAGGCCGGCGCGAAGCGTCGAACACCCCGGCGCAAAGCCTCGCCCTGCTCAACGATCCATTCGTGCTCGCGATGGCCGACCACTGGGCGGGGCGGCTGGTCGCCGATGGCAGCGCCCATCTGCCGGAGCGCATCGATTCGCTCTTCCGCACGGCGCTCGGCCGGCCGCCCACGGTGGTGGAGCGCGAACGTTTCGAGGCCGGCATTCGCGGCTTTGCGGCGGCCCACGGCCTGGCGGGCACTCCGGGCCTGCGCGAGGAAGACCTCTTGGCCAGCCGCGCGGTCTGGAAGGATGCGGCGCACGCCATCTTCAACCTCAAGGAATTCATCTTCATTCCATGAACGCGAACCCGCCTCCATCGTGCGCCTGTCCCGGCCGGGCCCCGCAGCCGCTGACCCGCAGGGCCATGCTGAAAGCCAGCGCCACCGGGTTCGGCTCGCTGGCGCTCTCGGCCCTGCTTCAGCCGAAAGCCTCGGCCGCGCCGCGTCCCTCGCATTTTCGTGCGGCGGCGAAGAGCGTGATCTTTCTTTTCATGGACGGGGGCGTGTCGCATGTCGATTCGTTCGATCCCAAGCCGGCGCTCGAAAAGTACGTCGGCCAGCCCTGGAGCGGCGACCCCGCCCGCAAGTGGCAGCGCAGCCCCTGGAAATTCGCCCAGCATGGCCAGAGCGGCGCGTGGATCAGCGAACTCTTCCCCCACATCGCGAGCTGCGCGGACGACATCGCCATCATCCGCTCGATGAAGGCGGACCTGCCGATTCACTCGACCGGCGTGATCTTTCTCCACACCGGCCACAATCTGGCCGGCCGCCCCAGCCTCGGTTCCTGGATGAGTTACGGCCTCGGCAGCGAAAACGACAACCTACCCGGCTATGTCGTGCTGAGCTTCGGCCATGTCCCGGTGGGCGGCATGGAAGCGATGGGGAGCGGGTTCCTGCCGGCCAGTTATGAAGCCACGATTCTGCGGGCCGATGGCGCGCCGCTCGAGAATATCGTCCCTTCCGATTCGCCCCCCAACCAGCGCGCCAAACTCGATCTGCTGCGCGCGCAGGATGGCGAGTTCGCCGCGCGCCTGGGCGGTCACGACGCCGTGGAGAGCGCGATCCGGAATTACGAGCTGGCCGCCCGGATGCAATCCTTGGTGCCGGACGTGTTGGACGAAAACCGGGAATCGGAATCCATCCGCAAGCTGTACGGCCTGGACGATCCCGACCTCAATACGCGTCTTTACGCCCGGCAATGTCTCCGCGCGCGCCGGCTGGTCGAAGCGGGAGTGCGGTTCATCCAGGTGAACTGTCCTTATGGTCTATCGAACGGCACCTGGGATCAACACGGCGGGCTCAAGGCGGGCCACGAGAAAAACGCGCGGCAAACCGACCGGGCCGTCGCGGCCCTGATCAAGGATCTGAAAGAGCGTGGCTTGCTCGAAAACACCTTGGTGCTGTGGGCCGGCGAATTCGGACGAACGCCGCACGCCCCGGGCCCCGATGGGCGCGACCATCATCCGGAAGGCTTCAGCGTGTTTCTGGCCGGCGGGGGCGTGCGCGGCGGGACGGTCTACGGCAACACCGATGAGTTCGGCGTTCACGCCGTCGAAAACGTCTGCGACATGCACGACCTCCACGCCACGATTCTCCACCTGGCCGGGCTCGACCACGAACGCCTGACCTTCCGTCACGCCGGACGCGATTTTCGGCTGACCGACGTCCACGGGCGCATCATCAAGGCGATCCTGTCCTGATCGCTCGGGGCGCGCCTGCCTGTTGGTTCATCAGTTTCGGCTTGTTGCTCCAAACTCGCTCGACCACCCTCGGCCGCATGAACATCCAGGAGTTGAGTGACTCGCAAAAATTCGCGCTGCTCGACCTGGCCTTGCTCGCGATGTATTCGGATGGGCATCTCGCGGCGGCCGAAGACGAACGGGTGCAACGCCTGCTCACCGGGATGGGTTACGAGGCCGAGCACCAACGAAACCAGGCGTATGACGACGCCATCGGCCGCATCAGCCGCGCCGCGCTGAATACGGAATCGGCCCGGGAGCGAGCGGCTCTCCTCGCCCGCGCTTTCACCACGCCGGAGCACCGCCGCGGCGTCTACGATCTCCTCTGCGATCTGATCACGAGCGACCAGGGCATCGCTCCCGCCGAGACTAAATATCTCGGCATTATCCAGCACGTCTTGCGCCTCTGAGCCGCTGGCGCGGACTGCGGGGGCCGGCCGCGGTATTCCAATTGCCACCTCCTTCTGTAATCGCCGGAAATGCGGTCCTAACTATCCTGCTGCCGTGACTCTCATTAAACGACTTTTCATCGGCGTCATGGCCTTGTTTCTCGTTTCCGCCCTCCTCGTCGGCGGCTACCTCGCGCTGGCCACTCCCCGCCCGCCCGCTGTCGCTTCGCCTCCCGTGCCGAACGCCTTCGATACCTTTCGCGAGGCGGCAGAATTGATTTCGGGGCCGTTGCAGGGTTCGAATGCATTGCCGGCGGCGGTCGCCACGGCCACGAATCAGCCCGCTTTGGAACGGTTTCGGACCGGCCTGAAACAGCAGATTCTCGTGCCGCTCCCCGAGCCGCCCGCCCGCCCGCCGACCGCCGGCTTCAAGTCGCTCAGCACGCTGCTCGAACTGGAGGCTGAAGCGTTCAAACGGCGCGGCGCGTGGACGAACGCGGCCAGCACCTACCTCGAAGCGATTCGCTTTGCCCGGATGCTCGAAACCGGCGTGCTGATCGATCTGATGGTTGGGCTGGCCATCGAAAAATGGGCTTGGGCCGATCTCGGGCGCCTGGCGGGCCGGCTCGATCCGGGGGAACGGGCGCGGGTGTTGGCGGAAATCGAATCCTTGCAGAAACAGCGCGAGCCCTTCGAGGCGGTCCTGGCCCGCGAAAAGTCTTGGGCGCGGGCGAACGCCACCGGCCTTGGGCAGCGCCTGATCCTGGCGACCGGCTACGGGTTGCGCGGCGTCTACGCCAAAACGCAACAGAATTACCAGGCGTCGGTCGAACAAGCCGCGGCCGCGGCCGCCGCGATGCGTGAGCCGGGCGAAGCCACCGGACCGGCTCCCTCCCCCGCTGCGCCTTGAGCGGGTACGATGTCGCTCACAACTTGAGGCGGAAGAAGCGCGTGGACTGATCGTTTGGCACCGCGATGCTTTCGGTCGGGCCGCTCATTGTAAATGTGTGGAATCCTTCCCATCCGCTTTCGATCTTCGGAGTCGCTTCGAGGGTGTAGCGCTGGCCGGCGGTGCCGGTCACGGTGAGAGTGAAGCCGTCGGGCGTCCGCACGATGGCGAGGCTGGGCCGCTCGGTCGGGGTGCCGCCTGTTTCCAGAAAATCGGGAGTGCCGTTGGCGTTGCTGTCCTGCACGCTGAGTTGGATCAGCCAGATGTTGTAGTCCTCGGCGGCGGTGGCGGGCAAACCGTCCTGAAACGCAAAGACGCCGAAATATTCGTCCAGATCCAGATCGAGCGTTTCGCCGAGGGAATCGTACGGCCACGCGAGGCCGCCCGGGCCTTGCCACTCCCCCGTGCCCCAGGAAAGCGTGCGGGGATCCGGCTGGACGGTGAAAGACAACGGGCCGGTCAATCGGTCGGAAGGTTCGAGCCCGCTGGTGACGGAAATATTGCCGCTGACGACCGCGTCGGCGCGGGTGCTTTCGAACGTGCCCGTAAAATCGAAAATGCGGAAGCTCGTATCGAAGGTGAGGCCGAATTCGGGCAAGGCAATCCGCACCGTTCCGGAGCGCGAGCCGGCCTCGCGCGTCCAATCGGCCGTGAAGGTTTCCGCGCCCGTCAACGGGCTCTCGTAGGCTCCTTCGAAGCGGGTGGCAAACGACACCTCGCCCTCGAAAAAATCGGGGAACGCATTCTGGTTGTCGTCGGGATCGAGGAAAAGATCGATGCCGAAGGGCAGGACGATCGGGTCGCCGCCGAAAATGTCCGATTCGAGGACGAACCAGCCCTGATGCGTCCAATCGACCTCCGAGCCGGCGGGGCTGATTTCGCCATTGATCTCGGATTGATCCGACGTGATCGAAAGGTAGTACTCGATGCCGAACTCGTCCGCCAAGGCGGGGTCGACCTGCACCGAGACGCTGATCAGCCTCAGCGGCGTCGTGGCGGCGAACCCGCTCGCCGCGAGAAACAGACAGACCAGCCCGGCTCGAATCCATGAAAACCTCATGGAGGTTCCATATCACTTTGCCACGCGCCGCGCCACGGAAAAGAACGGCCCCGCTCCCCCCACGATCAACCGCTCGATTGTCCGCCCCGGCCGGCCGGCTCAACGCAGGGCCATGGGAGGGAAATCGGAAGGCGGCGCGGAATCGGCGGGCGGCGCAGGGAAAAACTGAGTGAGCCGGTGGACGACCGATTCGGCGGGATGCCGAACGACGACTTCGACCCGGCGCAGCGAGGACGCGTCCGCGGCGGTCTCATCGAGGGGCGCCGACTCGATCTGCCACGTCCAGGCCTCGAACGGGGCCAGGAACGGCTCCGGGCCGCCACTCTCGACCGGACGAAGCCCCATGCTCATTTCGGACAGGACGGAGATCGCAAGGTTCGAAGCGTGGAACTCCTCCCGGAGACGGCGGGTGGCATCGACCGAGGCATTGAGACCGGAGCCGATGATCGTCGCGGCGGCGACAAAGAGAGCCATGGCGAGCACCACCTCGAGGAGAATCGAGCCGCGTTCGAACGCGGAATGACCGGAGACTGGATGCGGAAGAAACGAATCCCGACACCTTAGCCGCCGGTTAGAAGTCGAAAGGATCTTCATCCGCGGAAATCGCGCCGAACTCCTCCGTTTGGGCGAGCGTATCGGGATCGATCGAGCCATCCTCAGCCTGATCGACCAGGCGGCTCGAAATGGAACCGAGCATCCCCGAAAGGCGGACCTCCAGAAGCCGCTCATCCTCATCGTTGCGGGAAGCCAGCAGAATCTCGGCCGAGTCGCAGGAGCCGTCCGGATAGAAAGTGATCACCGGGAATTCGTCGGTTTCGGCCGCGGCTTCCTCGTCCAGTTCGGCGAGAGGCTCGGTTTCCGGTTCTGCGCGTTCGGTCGGGGCGCTCTCCGGCGTCCGCTCCGGCTGGATGGAGCGGACCTTGGTCACGCCCACCAGCTCGTTGACCAGCTCTTCGCTCCACCCCTTGGCGGTGTACTCTTCGAAAACGCCTGGGGCGCCCAGGAAATCGGGTTCCCACATCACGCGCACCTGGTGCAGCACCGGCTTCCCGCCGTCCGCCGCGGCGGACGCATCCGTCACCGGGAATTGCAGTTGAAGCTTGCGCCCGGTCGTCGAGGCCTCGGCTTGCGCGAGACGGACCAGCGATTGGAAACGGTGCAACCCTTCGTCCAGGTTGGCGCTGCGATGCAACGCCGTGTAGCAAAAAACCGACGCCGCCGCGAGACAGACGATCAGCACCAGCGTCAGCAGCAGCTCGACGAGGCTGAAGCCCCCTTGGGAAGCGCGGCTTCCCTCGGAGCGGCGCCCGAACCGGTGCGCGGCTCCCGGGAGAGCCCTCGATCGGTCCGATCGGCGAGATGGATCAAGCAAAGTCATCTGATTTTAGCCACCACCGGCCAGAGCCGGCCGGCTGAATTCGTCGCTAGTCGGTTTTCGTGGGGCCGACCGTAGCGGTACCATCGGCAGAAACTTCCGTAAGCTTAATATCGTCTTGCGTATCCGGCTGGCCATCCGGGCCGACCGAGAAAAGCTTGTAGCGGGGAGCGTCCTTGTTCTCTTCCGTCGCTTCGACCGCCTCGTACTTCAAGGCATTGCCCCAGGCGTCTTCGATCTTGGTCCCCGGCTTCAGGTAAGGACCTTGCCATTTGTCGCCCAGCTTTTCGTTTTCGAAGGTGGGCTTCATCGATAGAGCTTCCAGACCCTGCTCGGAGGTCGGATATCGGCCCATGTTCAGGCGGTAGGTATTCAAAGCGCTGTCGACCTGCTGGAGCAGCAGACGCGTGGTGTTCTTCTCCGCCCCCTCCTGCTGAGGGAGGACGAATACAACCAGAGCGCCCGCCAGCATCAGAATAATTACGATGACCAACAGGACCTCGATCAGAGTGAACCCGCCCTGCTGACGCACCCTGTATTTCTGCCAATTCTGTAGTTTAAGCATCATACTTTATCTACCGTGGAAATAGACGGCGTGTCCATCGTGTTTCTTCAAACTTTTTTCCGGCCCCACCTGCCCTTGGACAAGTGCTTGGGAAATGGCACTTTGGAGCCAGTGAACAAGCTGGAAAGACTGCGGGAATTGCTGCGCTCGTACGGGTCGTGCCTGGTGGCGTACTCGGGCGGGGTGGACTCGGTCTTTCTGGCCAAGGTGGCGCATGACGTCCTCGGAGAACGCACCCTGGCCGCCATCGCCGATTCTCCAAGCCTGCCGCGGCGCGAATTGCGGGAAGCCGTCGAGATCGCGGCGCGGTTCAAGATTCCGCTCAAAGTATTGCAGACGAACGAGTTCCAGAACGAAGCATACTTGGCCAATCCGCAGAACCGGTGCTATTTCTGCAAACACGAGCTGTTTACCGAACTTTCGCCCCTCGCTCGATCCGAGGGCTTCGCGGTCATCGCCTACGGGGAAAATGCCAGCGATCTGGGCGATCACCGGCCCGGGGCCCAGGCGGCGGCCGAATTTCAAGTGCGCGCCCCGCTCAAGGAGGCGGGGCTGACCAAGGCGGAAATCCGAGAATTCTCCGCCCGCATGGGCCTGCCGACCGCGGACAAGCCTCAATTGGCCTGCCTCAGCTCCCGCATCCCCTATGGGGAAGCCGTGACCGAGGCGAAGCTGCGCATGATCGAAGAGGCCGAGGATTTCCTGCGGGACACCGGCTTCCACGAAGTGCGGGTGCGCCATCATGAACTGAAGCAGGGAGCGCTCGCCCGGATCGAAGTCGGCCAGGAGGAACTAGTCCGGCTGTTGGACCCCGAGTATCTGGCGCGCGCGACCGCTCGATTCAAGGAACTGGGCTATCGGCACGTCACCGCCGACCTGGAAGGCTACCGCCGGGGCAGCCTGAACTTGCAGCCCATCGCCTTTCGGCCATCGGCGCCGTTTCCCGCCAAGACCTGAGCACGAAAAATGCCTGCTCCGTCTCCCGCTGGGCTAAACGTCTTTGCTGCGAGTGCGCTCGCATCAGCCGTTTTCAGGGAATAGTTGCCTGCGTCCGGCATCTTACTCCAATGGACAGCACGGATTATGAACAGGCCGTGACGCGGTACTACGAGGATGTGTACCGGTTCGCGTTCAGCCTTGCTGGGTCCGCCGACCAAGCCGGAGAGTTGACGCAGGAGACCTACTGCCGCCTGCTCTCGCGCGGCGGACAGCTCCGGGACCCGGCGAAGGTTAAATCCTGGCTCTTCACGACCCTTTACCGGGTCTTCCTCGGCCAGCGCCGCCATGCCACCCGCTTTCCGCACTTGGCCATCGAAGAACTCGGCGCCGATTTGCCCGCCCTCACGCCGGACGCGGTGGACAAATTAGACGGCGCGACCGTCATGGAAGCCTTGCTCGAAATCGAAGAGCACTACCGCACGCCCCTCACCCTCTTTTACCTCGAATGCCTCAGCTACAAGGAGATCGCTGCCGTTCTGGAAATACCCATCGGCACCATCATGTCCCGCCTGTCCCGGGGCAAATCGGTGCTGCGCGAGCGCCTCGCCGCTGGCCTCGCCGTGGAGCAGCCCGTCCCCTTGCGATCCAAACCAAGCCCACTTTGATATGAATCGAGAGGAAGCCCAATTCATTCTCCGGGCCTATCGCGCCAACGGCTCCGATGCCCCGGACCCCCAATTCGCCGAGGCCCTCGAACTGGCCCGGCAGGACCCCGAACTCGCCCGCTGGCTGGCCGAGGAGCAGGCCCTCGATGCCGCCACGGCGCGGGCGCTCCGCTCCGTCCAGCCTCCGCCATCCCTGCGCGCCCAATTGCTCGCCGCCCGGAAGATTCTCCGCCCCGCCCCTTGGTGGCGGCCGCCCGCCTGGCTCGCCGCCGCCGCTTCGATTCTGCTGCTGCTTTGGCTCGGCAACGCGCTCCGCACCCGCCCGCCCCAACCAACGGCCGGGAACCCGCTCGACGCGCTTCGGCAGGAAGCCGTCCGCGCTTCGCTCGACCTGGTCGGCCACATCGAGGAGACGGGGCTGGACGCCGCCCAAATGAAGCGCTGGCTCGCGGAACAGCGCGGGGAAACGAACTACGTGCTGCCCCGCGGCTTGAGCGGCCAGCGCGTCATCGGTTGCAAGGTCTTACACTGGCGAGGCCATCGCCTCACGCTCCTCTGCTTCAAACCCAACAGCGACCACATCGACGTCGTCGTCGTGAACGCCGCCGACTTCCCAGGCCTCCGCGTTGGCCCCGCGCCCGAGTTTGCGGAGGAAGGCGGCTTGACCACCGCGAGTTGGGTGCAAGACGGGCGGCTCTATGTCATGGCGGCCGCGCTGCCGCGCGACGCCCTCGCGCGCTATCTTTGATCGTGCTCGATCGCGCGTCGGGAATATTTCATCGGCTGGCGCTTCTCATCCGCACCTATGAAATTATTCTTGAACATTCGGATCAAACACAAGATTTGCCTCGGCCTGCTCGCGGCGGGCGCGGCCGCGGCTCCAGCGGCGGAGGTGCGAATCACCGTCGAGAACCTGGCCCCCGCCGGGGGCACGTTCCTGACGCCCGTCTGGGTGGGCTTGCATGACGGCACGTTCGACCTGTACGACATGGGAGCGCCGGCTTCGATGGGCCTCGAGCGGATTGCCGAAGATGGCAACATGGCCGCCGTCAACGCGGACTTCGCCGGGAGCGGGGCCGGTTCCGCCCAAGGCGCGGTCTTCGGGCCCGGAGCGCCGCCCGTCCTCGGGCCGGGCGAAAAAGGCTCGGTGGTGCTCAGTGTGAACGGCATGGACGCCAGGGCCCGCTACTTCAGCTACGCCTCGATGATCATCCCCAGCAACGACGCGTTCGTCGCGAACGGAAATCCGATGGCGTTCCAGATTTTCGACGCGGCTGGAAATTTCCTCGGAGCCGACTTCATGGTGGCCGGCTCGATGGTGCTGGACGCGGGCACCGAGGTGAATGACGAAGTGCCCGCGAATACCGCGTTCTTCGGCCAGGCCGCGCCCGACACCGGCGTCCCGGAAGGCGGCGTCGTTCACCTGCATCCCGGTTTCAACGCCCCCGGCAGCGGCGGCATTCTCGATGCCGCGATGTTTGCCAACGCCGACTTCACGGCGAGCGGGTATAACGTCGCCCGGATCACGATAACGAGCGTTCCCGACGGTGGGGTCGGCGGTGGGCTCCTGCTGCTTGGCAGCCTTGGACTCCTCGCGGCCGGCCGGGCGCGCCAAGGGGCGCTTTGAGGAGGAGCCGTTTCCGCACTCCCCGCAACGCGGCCCATGCCAGCACGGCGTGGGCCGCAGTCTGCTTTGCGAGGTTGATTAGCTCTCGAAATTTATTGGGCTATGCACTTGACTCAAGTGATCGCAACCGGTTGTGGCCTCGTTGGTCGGTTTGACCCAACGGGCGGTAGTCGCTGGAGTGAAGTGCATAGCCCCGGAAATTTAAGGAGCCGTCGCCGGTTCGTCGGCTGCCAGGAGCTGACGCGGCGATGAAACTGGTGATCGCGCCAGAGCCACGCCAGCAGCGTGAATATATCCAGCAGGCAGGTCATGGAAATTCGTCGAGCAGGGCGCGGGTCTGGGCCTGGGTGATGGGGTGCCCGCTGGAGGCCACGAGAAAGCCGGCTTCGCGGCAGAGCTTTGCTTTTCGGGCGGGTTTCTCCAAACGGCTCGAGAGGAACTGGCCCTCGCCAATGGCTTCCAGAGCGAAGACGTCGCCGGGGTGAGTCGGCTTGGGAAGCGTGACTCACCGTTTCGAATCCGCGATAATGACCATGAGGTGGGCCTGGCCCACGCGGCATGTCGCGCCAATGTCACGGAATTCCCGGGGCGATGCGTGCGTCCGAGGTTGGCGGAGACGAGCTTGGCGAGGTCGATGACGGTGAACTGGTCATCGACGTAGCGCTGGGTGGCGCTTGGGAAGCTCGTGGAGATTCTGGTGAGGCCGGAGTTCTTCCGTCCTTCCTTGGGGACGGGTGCCATGATTTCAGTCGGTCGTCTGGCCTCGCTCCCCAATGGCTCGGCCAAAAAGCCGAACCTCCCCTTGCGCCTCCGCCGCCTCGGCGGTATCCATAATCCATGATCGCGAACCCCAACTCGCGGTCGCCCGGATCGATTCCGAACAACAGGCG
>CAYZKY010000029.1:0-46473 GCA_964478815.1 uncultured Verrucomicrobiota bacterium | reverse complement strand
TACTGGAAGAACCTCGCCTGCGCTCACAACTGACCGCCACTTCCGATCACACCCCTTCCTGGATTGCGGGATTGACAGGGTGGGTGGGCTTGTTATCAGAGGGTATGCCTAAAAATCCTTTGCTGGCGTCTTGCGATTGCTGCGAGACGGTGACCCGCCGCACCTTCCTCAAAAGCACGGCGGCGGCCGCGGCACTGCTGCCGTTCGGCGCGGTGACGGAAGCGTCCGACCGGGCCGCGCGGACGGCGCGCAAGCCTTCGGAAACGCTGGTCACGGAGCTGTACAAGAGCCTGAACGAGCCGCAGCGCGCCGCGATCTGCTTTCCTTTTAACGATCCGCTCCAGGCGAAGATCGATAACAACTGGCACATCACCAAGACGCGGGTGGCGGATTTCTCCGCGAATCAGCAGGAGCTAATCCGGGAGATCGTGAACGGGCTGCACAGCCCCGAGTACGCGGAAAAGGTGATGAAGGCCATCGAGCACGACAACGGGGAGAAGGGGCTCGGGGATTGTTCGGTCGCCCTGTTCGGCGAACCGGGCACGGGCAAGTTCCAGTTTGTCTTTACCGGCCGGCATGTGACGCGGCGTTGCGATGGGGATTCGGTGGAGGGTGCGGCGTTCGGCGGGCCGATCTTTTACGGCCACCAGGCCGCCGACAAGGACGAGGAACCGGCGGATCATCCGGGCAATGCGTATTGGTTCCAGGCAAAGCGAGCCAACGAAGTGTATCAGGCGCTCGACGGACGGCAGCGCCAGATGGCACTGCGCGACAAATCCCGGCCGGAACGGCGGGAACAGACCGTTAAACTCACCGGCAAGACGAGCGGGCTGGACGGCGTGCCGGTCGGGGAACTGAGCCGCGACCAGAAGGAATTGGTGCGCCGGGTGATGGCCGATCTGCTGGCCCCGTTCCGACCGGCGGACGCCGCCGAATCGATGAAACTGATCGAGAAGAGCGGTTTCGACCATTTGCACATGGCGTTTTACAAAGCGCAGGATCTCGGCAATGACGGTGTCTGGGATGTGTGGCAGATCGAAGGCCCGTCCATGCTTTGGTACTTCCGCGGCGAGCCACATGTGCATACCTGGGTGCATATCCGGGACCAGGCCTGAGTCTAATTCGCGTTCGAACGGAAGCGAAATTGTTCGGGCGAGACGCCCGAACGGGACAGGCGGGACGCCCGTCCTACCCCGAAAAACTGCTTGGCCGGTGAACGGCAGGAATTGCGCTGGAGAACCGCCCCGCCTTTAAGATAGGCTACGGGCATCGCATGATGTTGTGCCGTTTATGGCGCCCGTGGGTGGGCGCTTTTTTCGTCTTCCTTGGGCTGGGCGCTTCCGGCCAGGAGCCTGAACCGTTGCCGCCCGGGCCACCGATGCTCGAACAAATTGTGCCGGCGCCGGGCCAGACGGTGGTGGAACTTCTGACCATCGAAGTGCAGTTCGACCGCGCGGTCAAGGGGGTCGACGCGGCGGACTTGCTGGTCAACGGGCAGCCGGCCACCGAAGTGAGCGAGACGATTCTCGGCCAGTTCATCTTCACATTCGCCACGCCGGCCGACGGCCCGGTGGCACTCGCGTGGAGCCCCGAGCACGGCATCGCGGATGGCCTGAACCAGCCCTTCGCAGGAGAGCCCTGGAGTTACACGCTCAATTCCGCGCTGCCGCCGCAATTGGTCATTTCGGAATTCATGGCGTCCAACCGGCGCACCTTGCGCGACGCGGATGGCGACAGCGAAGACTGGATCGAGATTCACAATCCGGGCGAAAGTGAAGTCAGCCTCGAGGGGTGGTTTCTGACTTCGGATGAGCGGGTGTTGACGCAATGGCGCTTTCCCGCCGTCAGCATTCCGGCGCGAGGCTACCTGCTGGTCTTTGCTTCGGAGAAGAACCGGATCGATCCGGCGGCCGGGGCCTTGCACACGAACTTCAAGATGGACGACGCGGGGCAGTTTCTCGCGCTGGTGTCCCCCGCGACCAATCTGATTTCCGCCTTCGCGCCGCGTTACCCGCGGCAAACCACGGATATTTCCTACGGCCGGGACACCGGAGAGCCGGAGCAGGTGGGTTTCTTCATCACCCCCACCCCCGGCGCAGCGAACACCACGGAGGGGACCGGCTTCACTCCGGCGGTGGAGTTTTCGATTCCGGGCGGGTTGTTCACGACGAATCGATTTGAAGTGGCCTTGAGTTCGCCGCTGCCGGGCGCGGTCATCCGGTACACCACGAATGCCGTCACCCCCTCGACCACTTCGCTGTTGTATACCGGCCCGATCCGGATCACGAACAGCATGCAAATCCGGGCCCGGGCTTTTCACGAAGGCTTGTGGCCGAGCGAACCGGCGACCGAGAGCTACGTCATCCTGACGAACCTGCACAGCTTCACCTCGACGCTGCCGGTGCTGGTGATCGAGACGTATGGCCGGGTGCCGACCATCACGACCATGGTAGCCGGGAATGTCGCGCTGCTAGAACCGGTGCGGGGCGTGGCGCAATTCTCCAACGCGCCGACGCTGAACCTGCGCGCCGGGGTCAAGCTGCGGGGATCGAGCACGGGCGGTCTCTCGAAATCGAGCTTTCTGGTGGAGACGTGGGACGAATTCGGGAACCCGCGAAATGTGGAAATGGCCGGCCTGCCCGAGGAATCGGACTGGGTGCTCTACGCGCCGAATATTTACGACCCGATCATGATTCACAATCCGTTCATCCACGAGCTGAGCCGCCAAATGGGGATGTACTCGTCGCGCACGCGCTTCGTGGAAGTGTTCTATCAGAACCGGCACGGGATTATTAGTTCGAACCAGTACTTCGGAGTGTATGTCCTCGAAGAGAAGATCAAGATCGACAAGAACCGCGTGGATATCGAAGAACTGGACCCGGAGGATTTAAAACCCCCGGCGGTTACCGGGGGCTATCTGATGAAGATCGACCGCACCGGGCCCGGCGAAAGCGGTTTTCCCGGCGGCGGCACCACGGTGATCTACGTGGATCCGGAGGAGCGGCAGATGCGGCTGCCCGCGCGGGATCCCCAAGAGCAGTACATTCGAAATTATTTCGCCGCCTTCGGGCGCGCGCTGGCGTCGGCGAATTGGCGCGATCCGGTGGCGGGGTATCCGGCCTTTATCGATATTCCGTCCTGGATCGACTTTCATGTGCTGGAAGTGCTGAGCGGCAATGTGGATGCGATGGTGCTCAGCACGTATTTCCACAAGCCGCGCAACGGCAAGATCACGTTCGGGCCGCATTGGGATTTCGACCGCGCGCTCGGCTCGACCGACGGCCGGGACTCCAATCCCCGGTTGTGGAACACCGGCCCTTTTTTCGGCACCGCCTGGTGGAGCCGGTTGTTCACCGACCGCGATTTCTGGCAGAAATGGGTGGACCGCTGGCAGGACTTGCGGCAGAATTTATTCGCGAAGCCGCACTTGAATCAATTGATCGACCGGTTCACCGACGAGCTGCGCGAAGCCCAGCCGCGCGAGAACCGGCGCTGGCGGGTGCCGCTGCGCGGCGGCGGTTATCAGGGCGAGATCGACCTGATGAAAAACTGGCTATCGAACCGCATCGACTTTATCGACCGGCAAATGACCCAGCCGCCGGTGCTCAGCCGCGGGGCGGGCCTCGTTCCGGCGGGGACGCTGGTGGAGCTCCAGGCCGCGGCGGGCGCTACCATTTTTTACACGCTGGACGGCAGCGATCCGCGTGCATCCCAAGGCGAGCCCACGGCGAGCGCCCTGACCTATACCGGACCGATCCGCGTGGATGCGAACGTGAGGCTGATGGCCCGGGCGCGCGACTTGACGAAGCGGCAGACCGGCGGCCCGCCCGCGTCGACGCCATGGTCCGGCCCGGTGACGGCGAGTTACTATCTGACAACGCCCAAACTGCTCCTCACCGAGATCATGTACCATCCGGCCACTACCGCAGCGGATTTGTTCGAGGATTCGGAATACGAGTTCATGGAGCTGCTCAATCCCGGGTCCGAGGCGATGGATCTGACGGGTTTCACGCTGTCGGGCGGCGTTTCCTATGCGTTCAACGCCGCGAGCAGCCTGGCCCGGCTCGAACCGGGACAGCGATTGTTGCTGGTGAAAAACCGGGATGCCTTCGTGAGCCGTTATCCCAACAGCGCGCTGGCGGTGGCCGGACAGTATACGAATGCTCTGGGTGATGCGGGCGACCGAATCATCCTGCGGGGGGCGCTGGGAGAGCCGGTCTTCGAGGTGGCTTACGAGGAGTCGTGGGGACGGATGGCCGATGGGCTGGGCTTCTCGCTCGTCCTGACGGACGAGGCAGCGACCGCGCCGGAGCAACTTGGCGACCGCAGCCGATGGCGGGTCAGCACGCAAGCGGGCGGTTCGCCTGGTGCCGCGGATGCGCCCGCCTTTCGAGGAGCCGTCAAAATCAGCGAAGCGCTCAGCAATGCCCGGAACAACGGGCCCGATCTGATCGAGCTGCACAACGCTTCGAACCTGCCCGCGGATATTTCGGGATGGTTCCTGACGGATGATTTTCAAGAGCCGCGGAAGTATCGATTTCCGGAAGGAACAACCATCGGGCCTTGGGGATTCATGGTCGTATCGGCAGCGCAATTCGACGATGCCTCTTCGCCCACCGCATTTGGACTGGGCGCGGCTGGCGATGCGGCTTACATCTTCGCGGCGGACGCCCTCGGAAATTTGCTCGGGTATTACCACGGCTTTGCGTTCGGCGCGGCCGAGCCGGGCCTCAGTTATGGCTTGTTTGTGACCTCGGACGGCAAGGAACATTTCGTTCCGCAAACTGAAGCCAGCTTCGGTTTTCCCAACAATTATCCGCGCGTGGGGCCGGTGGTGATCGGCGAAATCGTCTATCAACCGCCCGCGGAGTTGCTCTACGCCGAATTCGTGGAGTTGCAGAACATCTCTCCGGAGCCGGTGCTGCTCTTCGATCCGCTGGAGCCAGCCCGCACCTGGCAACTCCGCGGCGGCATCGAATTCGATCTGCCGCCTAACACCGTCCTGCCGCCCTACGGCCGGCTGGTGATCGCGGGGTTCAATCCCGCCAACGCGTTTATGCGCAGCCCGTTCCTCTCCCGCTTCGGGGTCGATCCCGGAACGGCGCTGCTCGGGCCCTGGACCGGGACACTGGCGAATGAAGGCGAGACGGTCGAATTGCTGCGACCACGCTCGGCCTCGGGAACCACCGCAGGTTCGGGATGGATTTCCGTGGATCGCGTGAGCTACCGGCCCGCCGCGCCGTGGCCGGACGCCGCGTCGAATCCCGGCCGCGCGATCGTGCGGATCGCTTGGAATTTTTTCAGCAACGAGCCGGAGAAATGGACGGCCCAGTGGCCTACCCCGGGCGATCTGGATTTCGATGGGGACGGCCTGGCCGACAGTTGGGAAACCGCGCAGGGCTTGAATCCGCGCCAAGGAACGGGAGCGGACGGTTTCACGGGAGACCCGGACGGGGATGGGTTCTCGAATTACGAGGAGCTGCTGGCGGGAACATCGCCCCGGCAAGCCGAGAGTTCGCTGGCGCTGATTCCAGCGATCCTCAGCGCGCAGGAAGTTTCGATCACCTTCCAGCCGGTAGCCGGACGGACTTATACCGTGGAGTTCTCGGACAGCGTGGCTGCCGAGAATTGGCGCTTGTTGCGGACGTTCACCGCCGTGGGCAGCGCGCCGATCGTCGTGCGGGACAAGCCGGTCGGCCCGCGCTTTTACCGCGTGCGGGTGCCTTGACGACGCGGCCGGTTTCACGCTCGATAGTTCCTTTCCAACAGACTCCTGGATGAAAGAGCGGATCAAAGTGGCGCGGCCGCCGGCCAAGCCCTTGCTCATTCTGGACGGCGATTGCGGTTTCTGCCGCCGCTGGGTGCGTTCGTGGCTCGAGTGGGCCGGGGGGCGGATCGAGGCGATCGAATCGCAGGCGCCGGAGGTTCGGGCAAACTTCCCGGAAATCCCCGCCGACGCCTTCGCGCGCTCGGTGCAATTCATCGAAGTGGACGGCACGGTCTACGACGGAGCTGAGGCCGTCTTTCGCAGCCTCGCCTATGCGCCGGAAAAGCGCGCGCTGCTCTGGATGTACGACCACGTCCGCGGCTTCGATCTCGTGACGGAAATGGGCTATCGGTTCGTCGCGAGCCAGCGGATGCTCTTCTCGCGCGCAACGCGCATGTTCTTCGGTGCCGAGCCCGCCACGCATTTTCTCGTGCGCTCGCTGCTGCTGCGCGGCCTGGGGCTGATCTATCTCCTCGCGTTCGTTTCGCTCTGGGTGCAGCTCCCGGGTTTGATCGGGCAAAATGGAATTCTTCCATCGGAACAGTTCGTCGAGGCCGCCCGCTCGCAAGCCACGGCCGGCCAACGCTGGTTGCTACTGCCCACCCTCGCCTGGCTCGACGCCAGCGATGGAGCCCTGCTCGCGCACTGCATCGGCGGCGTGGTCTTTTCACTAGCGCTCATCGCTGGAATCGTGCCCTGGCTGAGTACCGTGGCCCTCTGGGTTCTCTATTTGTCGCTCACCGTCATCGGGCGGGATTTCCTGGCCTTCCAATGGGATAACCTCCTCCTGGAAACCGGGTTTCTCGCCATCTTCCTGGCCCCCATCGGATGGATGATGCGGCATCGGGAGCGGTCCTCCTGGTTCGTCCTCTGGCTCTTTCGGTGGCTGCTCTTCCGGTTGATGTTCCTCTCCGGCATCGTGAAGCTCACCAGCGGCGATGTAACCTGGCGGAATTTCACCGCCCTGTTCTACCATTTCGAAACCCAGCCCATCCCAACGCCGCTGGCGTGGTTCGCCCATCAGATCCCCTCGCAACTGATGGTCGCGATGACGGGCGCGATGTTTCTCATCGAATTGCTCGTCCCCTTCTTGATCCTCGCCTCGCGCCGCTGGCGGCTGTGGGCCTTCTGGCCGCTGGTCCTCCTGCAACTAGCCATCATGGCCACCGGGAATTACGCCTACTTTAACTGGTTGACCCTCCTGTTGTGCGTGGCGTTGCTGGATGATCGGGCTCTCCTCAAATTCATCCCGGGCCGGTTGCGCGAAACCGCCCGCCGGCAGGTGGAAACCGCGCGGCCGGGGGTGGCTCGCTGGGCGTGGCCCGCCACATCGCTCTTTCACGCGCGTGCAGGCGTGTTCGTTCCCTTCGCCGGCCTCGTGCTGCTGACCACGGCGATCCATCTACTGCTCGCTACGCGTTTTGTCGCCGCCTGGCCGAAGCCGCTCGAGAGCGTGTTGCGGGTCACTCAATCGTTTCGCAGCATTAACAGTTACGGCCTGTTTGCCGTCATGACGCAGAAACGCCCCGAAGTGATTCTGGAAGGCAGCGCGGACGGCCAGACGTGGCTGCCCTATGAATTCCGATACAAAGCGGGCGATCTCCGGCGCGCTTCCCCGTTCGTCGCTCCGCACCAGCCGCGGCTGGACTGGCAGATGTGGTTCGCCGCGCTCGGCACTTACGAGCAGAATCCGTGGTTTGTAAACTTATGCCTGCGCCTCTTGCAGAATCAACCGGAGGTCCTCGCCCTGCTGGCGGCCAATCCGTTCCCGGACCGTCCACCGGCGTTCATTCGCGCCAGCCTGTACCAGTACCATTTCGCCAAACCGGCCGAACGGGCTCGTGAGGGGAACTGGTGGAGCCGCGAGTATAAAGGACTTTATTTCCCGGAAATCAGTCTCCAAGGACTGCGTGAGCCCGCCGCCGCACCCTAGGCACCTTTCGGTTCAGCCTTCGCCCGGCGTCAATTTCGGCCCCTGAAACGTCCGCTTGGCCGCCAGGTGCCAGTAGAGGAAAAGCCCCACCCCAACCGCGACCATCGTCCAGAGCACGAGTTCGTTTGGCGGAATGCTGAAGACCACCACGATGAAAGCGGTGTAAATCATCGCGATGAAATTGATGACGGAGCCCCACTTCCCGAGGTTCCACGGCGCCATTTCCGCCGTGACCCATTCGCCCCGGCCGCGCCGTTTGTTGCGCCAGTTCAGGTAGATCGGAAGGATGTAGGCGAGATACAGCGTGATGGTGCTGATCGAGGTGATCACGAAGTGCGCCGCCGCATACACGCAGAGGAGGACGGCCAGAATGCTGGTCACCACGATGGCCGGAATCGGCGTGCGGTAAACCGCATGCACCTGCTTCAACAAGCCCGAGCCCGGCATGCCGTCGTCGCGCGCGAAGGCGTACCACATCCGGCCCATCGAAGTGATCGCCGAACAACCGCAGAGCCACATCGCGCCGCCGATGATCACCGCCACCAGGTTGGCCGCGAATTTGTTCAGGTTTTCGTAGGCGATATAGAGCACCGGATAACTGTCGTTGACCGTGGCGGCGATATCCCCCCGCGGGATGCACCAGGTTAAAATCATCAACAGGATGTACCCGGCGACGGCCGAGACCGCCACGGAGAGAAACACCCCCCAGGCGGCGTTTTTGCGCGCCATGACCGTCTCTTCCGCGATGTGGGCCGAAGCGTCATAGCCCGTATAAGTCCACTGCGCCTGCAGCAGCGCGAGCACGAACACCAGCGCGAACGGCGCCGCTTCATACAGCGACTTGAGCCCGGGCCACAGGGCAAAGAGCGGCGAAGGCATTTTGAATTCGCCCGCCACCAGCGCGGGCGCCACCCCTCCCGCCAGGTCGGCGGACGACGCCGCCAGCGGCGTGACGGTGTTCTGGTAGGAGAAGAGAAATTCCAGCGAGTTATGATGCTTGCCGAAGATCGTCAGCAGCAGCGCGATCAGGAGCACTCCGCCGACATGCCAGTAGACGCTCACCTGGTTCAGCAGCGCGGTGAGACGAATGCCGAAAATGTTGATGAAAATCTGCGGGATAGTGATGACGATCATGATGGCCACGTAAAACCACCAATTGGTCAACGAGCCGAAGACCGGCAGTTGCGTGTCGGCCGGAATATCGAAAATCCGCGTGGCCGCCCCGACCAGGTAGGTGGCGGCGGCGATGTTCACGCCGGCCAGAATCGTCACTTGCCCGATCATGTTCAGCCAGGCCGTCAGCCAGGCCCAGCCGCGTCCCCCCAGACGAAAGGCCCAGAAGTAGAGCCCGCCCGCCGTGGGGTAGGCGCTCGCCAGTTCCGCCATGCTTGCCGCCACGCAGAGCGTGAAGACGCTCGCGATCGGCCAGCCCACGGAATTGATGATCGGCCCGGCGAATTTCAGGCCGTAACCGTAGAGAAGCACCGCCCCGGTCAGGACCGAAATGATGGAGAAGGAGATCGCGAAATTCGAGAACCCGCCCATCTCGCGGAATAGTTGCTGGGCGTAACCCAGCTTGCGCAGGTGCCGGACGTCTTCGGCAATCAACTCTTCCCGAGTGGGCTTTTCGTTGGGCATATGGCTCCGACCGCGCGGCACGCTAGGAAGGAATGCCAACCCCGGTCAAGCCCATGCTGCGGCGAGGCAGCGAATCTCATTTTGGGTAGAACGGAACGACTTCTTCTCTGCCCCCAAATGAGAATGGCTGGCGGCGAGGGCGTGATTCAAACGGCCGGTCAGCGGCCTTCTGCGGGGCGCACGCGTCTCGCAGGCCTTTGCTGTTGAAAACGCGGCGAGCCGCCGCTACGTTTTGCCCCATGCAGCCTTTGCGAAAAATACTGGTCGTACTGTGTCTTGCCTTCGCCGCCGCCGCGCCGGCGTGGGGCGCGGGGAAAACGTTGAAGATCGCGGTGATTCCGAAGGGAACCAGCCACGAGTTCTGGAAATCGATCCATGCCGGGGCGCTGAAGGCGCAGCAAGAGCTGAAGGCGGGCGGCACGAACGTCAATATCATCTGGAAAGGGCCGCTGCGGGAGGACGATCGCGACCAGCAGATTCAGGTGGTGGAGAATTTCATCGCGCAACGGGTGGACGGGATCGTGCTGGCGCCGCTGGATAATCGGGCGCTGGTGGATCCGGTGGAGCGGGCGGTGCGGGCGCGGATTCCCGTGACGATCATCGATTCCGGACTAAAGTCCGACAAGCCGACAAGCTACATTTCGACGGATAATTTCAAGGGCGGCGAGCTGGGGGCGCATCAACTAGCGAAGTTGTTGAACGGGAAGGGCAACGTGATACTGCTGCGGTACCAAGTGGGCTCGGCGAGCACGGAGGAGCGAGAGGCGGGTTTCCTCTCGGCGATCAAGACCTACCCCGACATCAAGCTCGTTTCCTCGGATCAATACGCGGGGGCGACGCGGGATTCGGCCTACCGGGCGGCGCAGGATTTGTTGAACCGCTTCAAGGATGTGCAGGGAGTCTTCGCCGAGTGCGAGCCGGTGACGCTGGGGTGGCTGATGGCGCTGCGGGATGCCGGGAAGGCGGGTGGCGTGGTGCAACTGGTGGGCTTCGACACGGGGACGCAATCCGTGGAGGCGCTGAAGAAGGGGGATGTGCAGGGGCTGGTGGTGCAGAATCCGATGCGCATGGGCTATCTCGGAGTGATGGCGATCATCGACAGCGTGGCGAAGCGGCCGGTGGCAAGCCGGATCGACACCGGGGTGCAAGTGGTGACGCCGGAGAACATGGAGCAGCCGGAGATCAAGGAACTGATTTATCCGCCGTTCGACAAGTATTTGAAAGGGACGCGCTGAGGCGCGGCGGCAGAGCATGGCCAGGCGGCGGCCCGGCCCGGCACCCGTTCTGTTTGTGAAGGGCCGCCGAGGCGGGTTGAAATCCGGCGGCGGCAAGGGAGATTGGGGGTGCGATGAACGTCTGGATTTCAGCGGTCGTGATCGGCTCGATTTCGGCGGCGGCTCTTTGCCTGGGGCTGACCGGGCTGGCGGGCGGCGCGGAGGCAGGGCCGGAGAGGGCGTCATCCCCCCGCACAAACAGCGCGGTGCGGTTGGTGGCGCAAGGGGCTTTTTCAGGGGTGCAGGAGGCGCAACAACTGGTGATTACCAACCGGAGCGACTGGGAAGCGCTCTGGCAGCGGCATGCTTCCCGGCGGCAGCCGGCGGAGCCGGTGCCGGCGATCGACTTCGGCAAGGAGAGCGTGCTTTTCATCGGTTTGGGGCGAAAGAATACGGGCGGGTACGGCGTTTCGACACCGGTGCTGGCGGTGAAGGCCGGACGGACCATCGCCCGGGTAGGGGTTAAATCGCCGCCGCCGAACAGTATGAACTTGCAGGCGATCACCGCGCCTTTTTGCATCGTGGCGATCCCCGCGACAAACACGCCTTCAGCTTTCGAATTGTTCGATGAACCCCATCCGGCCCCGAAGCCGCGCCGGGAACCCCGATCCACCCCAAAGCCCGTGCCAGCTCCGAATTAGTTCCCGATGCAGTAGAGAAACTCGCGGCGGGGATCGCCGGAGTGGGCAACGCGCAGGTAAAGCCGATTGCCGCAAATGGCCGGTGATGCGTAGGCTTCGTTGCCTAGCTGATTCTCGGCAAGGACCCGGAAACGCTTGGGGGTAGCCTCGAAAACGAAAGTCTTGCCGTTGACGTTGGAAGCGTAGATGCGGTCGCCGACCATGACCGGGGAGCTGTAAAAGTCCCCGCCGAGCCGTTCCTTCCAAAGCTCCTCGCCGGTGCCGGCTTTCCAGCAGACCGCGACGCCCGCATCCATCACGGCGTAGAGGTGGCCTTCCTTGGCGATCATGGAGGGGACATAGACGCGGGCGGTGTTTTGCCAGGCCACCTTGCCCGAGCCATCCGCCATGATGGCCGCCGCGTGATTGCGCGGGTAACCGCCGCTGACGAAGACCCGCTCGCCGTCGGTGACGGCGGTGACTACGCATTCCTCGGTGGACTCCTTGATCTCCCAGAGCTTCTGCCCGGTGAGGGGATCGAAGCTGGAGACGAGGTTGCACCCGGCGAGCACCATCTGGGTGCGCCCGGCCGCCTGAAGAATCGCAGGGGTGGTGTAATTCGGCAATTTGGGGCGCGGCTGGCTCCAGGCCGTCTCTCCAGTTTGGCGATCCAGCCCGGCCACCACGCCGCCGCCGCGATGATCGGCCGCGACCAGCACGAGCGGGCCATGCACCACCGGCGAAGCCGCGTAGCCCTGATGGGTCACGAACCGGCCGATGTTCTTTTGCCAGAGCGGCTTTCCCTCCAAGCTGAGCGCGGTGGTGTGAACCGCGCCGCTATTGAGGAAATTGATGAAAAGGCGATCGCCGTCAAACGCGACGGTGGAAGAAGCAGCGGAGGAATGAGACTGCTTGCCCGGGTCGCCTCCGTCCAGATGCACGACCGTGGCCCAAAGCTGCCGGCCGGTGTGGCGGTCGAGGCAGAGGACCGATTGCGAGCCTTGAGCCGGATCGGCGGTGGCCAGATAAATCCGGTCGCCCACCACCGTGGGAGAACCGTGGCCCCGGCCGGGAATGGGCGCCTTCCAGAGCACATTCTCGGTCTCGCTCCAGCGGATCGGCGGATTCTGGCCCGGGGCGGCGATGCCGTCGCGGGTCGGGCCGCGCCATGAAGGCCAATCCGGGCCGGCTCCGTGGAGCCGTTCGCTCCCCAGCCACGCCGCCAAAGCCAGCCCGGCGCCGGCGCGCCATAGTGTCCGATTCATACGATGTCCTGACGCAGGTTCACGGTGGTTTGAGATGCCGCAGTCTGCCGCCGCCGCCGCGAACTCCCAAGCCAAAACTGAAGTCGAGGAGAGGTTTCGGCTCCACTCGGTTCGCAGGGGCTTGCGAGATCGGTTGGGCGAGATTATCCGGCCGGCCGGCCGATGCTGGAAGCTGGCGAGGGGAGGGTCACCGTGAAGGTGGCGCCGTGGCCGAGGTCGCTGCGAAGAGAAACGACGCCGTGGTGGGCCTGGATGATGGCGCGGACGAGGCTGAGCCCGAGGCCAAGGCCGCGTTGAGAGCGGCTGCGGTCGGAGCGATAGAGCCGTTCCCAAATGCGGTCGTGTTCCGTGGGAGCGATGCCCATGCCGGTGTCTTCAATTTCGACGACGACCTGAGCGGGCAGGGATCGGCCACGGATGGTCACGCGGCCAGGGGAGGCATTATACTTGATGGCGTTGTCCAGCAGGTTGGCGAAGACCTGGCGGAGGCGCACGCGATCCCCGAGGACCGGCAGGGGGGCGGCCCATTCCGAGCGAATAGTGACGTGCTTTTCTTCGGCGACATATTGATAGAGTTCGACGACTTCGGCGAGAAGCACGCCGAGATCGAACCGTTCGAGCGCGAGGTTCATGACACCCGCTTCGGCCTCGGCGACGTCGAGCAGGGTTTTGAGCATGGTGAGGACGCGATCGGCCTCCTCGACGGAATCGGCGAGGGCTTCGCGGGCGGGTGCGGCATCCGGGTTCTGGAGCGCCTGTTCGGAGATGCCGCGCAGGCGGGTCAAAGGAGTGCGGAGGTCGTGGGCGACGTTGTCGAGGGATTCGCGCATGCCGCGGATGAGGGTTTCGTTGCGTTCGAGCATGCGATTGAAGAGGCGGGCGAGCTCTTCGAGTTCGTCGCCGGAGCGGGGCTCGGGCACGCGCTGGCGGAGGTCGCCGGTGGCGAGGATGGAACGAACCGTTCGGACGATTTCGCGGACCGGCTGCATGGCCCGATGGGCAAAGACGGCTCCGCCGAGAAACGCGAGGGCGATGACGGGAAGGATCACGCCGAGGAACAGCCGGCGGGAGGGCTCGAGGAGGGTGGCGCGGCTATTGGCGCTGCGGCCGACCTGGAGGACCGAGCCATCATGCAACTGGGTGGAGGCGAGCGTGAAGTCGCGCTCCTGATCGCGCGGAATGCGGAGGTAGGCGGTCTCGCGGCGGAAACCGAGGGGGAGTTGCTGGACATCGAAGGCGACCCACTCTTCAGGAGCGGTGAAGAGCGCCACCTGGCCGAAGGGGTTGACGACGCGGACGAGGAGGGCGAGCTGGGCGCCCTGAGCCGATTGGCGCGCGAGGTACTGGCGAAGGCCGCTGGTGCCACTGGAGCGGTAGATGGCGGCCAGTTCGGTCACGCGCGCGTCGAGCACTTCGCGATCCTTGCGCTCCAGGGCGGTGCTGAAGAGCCAGTAGCCGAAGGTGACCAGCGCGGCCGCACTGAGGACAAAAACAAGGGCGTACCAGAGATTCAGCCGAAAGCTGAAACTCTGCCAGAACCTTCCGGGGCGAACCGGGGACGGCGCGGACGGCTGATGAAACGGCAGCGGTTCCAAGAATCTTTAGAGCGTGTCAGGGGCGCTCCTGCACAAGGCAACGGAACGCCCTTCCAAAATGCTCCGGGTGGACGAGGGTGGCAAGCTGGCGGCGGCGCGCCGGAGTCCAGGCGGGGAAGAGATGGGGTTGGGCCTGGACGCGTGCGACGATGGACATCAGGAACGATTCCTGGGGCTGGAAGGTGACCGTGCGCAAGCCCGCCTGTTCGCCCGCCTGGAGGATGCGGGTAAAATTGACGTGAGCGGTGAGGTCTTGAGCACCGGGGGCAGCAAGGATGTTGGAATGAAGCCGGTGCCGGGCATAGGCGCGAAGGGTTCCTTGAGAACGCTGGGGTTGAAGCAGCTCCTCTTCGGAAGCGCCGTAATCGAAGCTGACGAGGCAGCCTCGAACCAAGGCACGGGCGGCCGATCCCCACCCGTGCGCCGCCGCGGGGCTGGTCTCGAAGCAAAAGCCATCGGGCAGCAGGGAGGCGAGTTCCGGGGAAAGGGAGGGAAGGAGAGCGGCGGCTGGGCTGGGCAGGGGCAGCGCTACCCAGGAGAAGGCACCGCCGGAGAGACCCACGCCGATTTCGCGCCATTGGCGTTCGCCGCTCGACCAGCGCCAGCGATGGGCCGGGAAGGCATCGAGCAGTTCATTGGAAAAGAGGATTCCCTCGAAAGAGCCGAGCGCAGCCCAGCCGGTGAACCAATGCACCTGATCGCGGAATTCGGCAAGTCTGGCACGCTGCCAGGCGGAGCGGGCGGGAGAGGGTTCCAGCAGGCAGTAGCGCAGGCGCTGGAATAGCGAGGGCCGGTGCTCCCGGAGGCTGGCGAGGAGATCGAAGGCGAGCTGGCCATCGTGCGCGCCGGCTTCCACGAGGGCGGGCCGTTCGGCCGGCAGGGCCGCGAGCCGTTCCGCAAAATCGAAGGCGAGCAATTCGCCGAAGAGGGGGCCGACACTGACGCTGGTGTAGAAATCGCCCGAGCGGCCGGTCTGGTGCGGGGCTTGTTCGTAGTAGCCCAGTTGAGGGTGGTAGAGGGCGAGTTCCATGAACCGGGCGAGCGTGATCGGGCCGGATTGCTCGATTTCCGAACGGATTATCGCATGGAGCGGGGCGTGATCGGAAGTGGAGGTCAGAAGGGAACTTGGGGACCGGGCGCTGGCGGCGGGCGAGACGCCCGCCGTGGGCAGCCGAGACGGTTGTCCTACCCGGAGCATGGGGCTGACCGCAGGCCGAGGCTTCGTTTCGCCGCCGGCAGGGGAGGGGTGCATTCGGTCAAGTTTTTCGCGTTTCAAGGGGTGAAATTTGCGTAAGGCGTTGATAAACGGGGGTCGCACTGTCAAGTTGCTTGAAACGTGTCAAGTTTTTCAACATTTGTGTCAAGTTCGTGTCAAGTTGGATGGACTGAGCAAACCACGAGCTGAGCGGAACGTCTCCCATGAGCGCCGGGGAGGAGGAGAAGCAAGTAATGGGATGGACGAGCGTCGAGCGCACGCAGGCGATACGGCGCGGGGCTCCGGGCGAGAGGGGTTGGTGGAGGTGATGGCGTTCATGGCGGTCGTGGCGTTTAGTCTACATTTATTTCATGCAATCAAGATCGCATTGGGTCGATGTAAAATCAAATATAAATTAAACATCATGTAGACTTTTATGTGCAAGTCGCGGAAAATCAGGCAGATATCGATGCGAGATTTCGACGGAAAGGGGTGAGACGAGGCGTTATCGACGGGCGGGGGGCGGCGGGCGAGACGCCCGCCGCGGACAGCCGTGACGGCTGTCCTCCCCGGAGAGCGCTAATGCTTTGACAAGGGCGGCGCGGGGACGGCTAAATTTGGGCATGCCATTGCTTCGTTGGTTGTCCGTGGGGCTGGGGGCTTGGGTGGGGCTGGAGTTGGGGCCGGGACTGCGCGCGGAGGATCCGCAGCCGCAGGTCGAGCGCCTGCAATCGAGTCCGGTATTGCGCGGTTTGCAGCGCAATAAACTGGCCGAAGCGCCGCGCACCCCCGCCGAAGAAACGCTGGCGCAGATGTACCTGCCGGAAGGGTTCCGCGCCGATCTGGTGGTGGCCGAGCCGGACATTCATCAGCCCATCGCGTTTGCGTTCGATGAGCGGGGCCGGCTGTGGGTGGCGGAGGCGTACAGCTATCCGCAAAAGCAGCCGGCCGGCCAGGGATTGGACAAGATCGTGATTTTCGCCGATCAGGACGGCGACGGGAAGTACGAGACCCGGCGAGTCTTCGCGGAGAATCTCAACCTCGTGAGCGGTCTGGAAGTGGGTTATGGCGGAGTATGGGTCGGTGCCGCGCCGGAACTTCTCTTTATCCCGGACCGCAACCGGGACGACGTGCCGGATGGGCCGCCGGAAATTCTGCTGGAGGGGTTCGGCTATCAGGACACGCACGAATGCCTCAACAGCTTTATGTGGGGGCCGGACGGCTGGCTGTACGGGAATCAGGGCGTATTCAACTATGCGCGGATCGGCAAGCCGGGGGCGAAGGACGCGGATCGGCTCGAGTTGCGGGCGGGGGTGTGGCGGTACCACCCGGTGCGGCATGAGTTCGAGATTTTCGCCGAAGGGGGCAGCAACCAGTGGGGGCTGGATTACGACGAGCGCGGGCAGATTTTCATGACGCATTGCCGGAGCTACTGGGGCCGGGGCGGCACCACCCACGTCCTGCAGGGCGGGCAATTCTGGAACCAGGCCAATGCTAATTACGCGCCATTCATCATCGCGGAACCGCCCGCCGAATTCCCGGATTTCAAGAATTACCTGCTGGCTTCGGCGCGGTACGATCACGGCGCGGGCGGCGCGGGGGCTCCCGGCACGGACGCGATTTACGGCGGCCATTCGCATGTGGGGACGATGATTTACCTCGGAGACAACTGGCCGGACGAATATCGGGGACGGCTCTTTACGCACAACCTGCACGGGCATCAGATCAATCAACAGGTGAACCGACCGTGGGGTTCGGGATTCGATACGGTGCATGCGGGGCGCGATGTTTTCTTCTGCACCGACCCGAAGTACGTGGCGGTGGATTTGCAGTACGGGCCGGACGGCGGGGTGTATTTCATCGATTGGTACGACCAGCAGCATTGCCATAATCCGAATACCGAGCGGTGGGATCGGGGCAACGGGCGGGTCTACCGGATGGTGTGGGCGGCCGGGTACAAGCCGCGCACGGTCGATCTCGGGCGGGCGAGCGACCGGCAGTTGGTGGAGCTGCAGACGCACAAGAACCAGTGGCACGCCCGCACGGCGCGCCGGTTGCTCCACGAACGGGCGGCGGCGAAGGGGCTGGAGCCGAGCGCGGCCACGAAGTTGCACGAAATGACGCGCGAGCCGTCGTCGTCGCGGCGGCTCAATGCACTCTGGGCCGGTCATTTAACCGGCTTGGGAGATCGCATGGACAACAATGCGTTGAGCGATCCGGACGAGTATATCCGGGCGTGGGGCATCCAGCTTGTCAGCGAGTCGAAAAAGATCGATCCCTCGACCGAGCGGCTCTTCGCGATGATGGCGCGGCGCGATCCTTCGGCGGTGGTGCGGCGGCATCTGGCTTCCGCGTTGCCGCGCGTTTCCGAAGGTGCAGCCTGGAACATCGCCGAGGCGCTCGCGCAGCACGGGGAGGATCGGGAAGATCGCAACATTCCCAAGCTGCTGTGGCAGGGCATTGCGCCGCGGATTCCGGGAAATCTGGATCGTGCATTCAAGCTGGCGGAGACGACGCTGCTGCCATCGCTGCGCGACTGGATTTACTGGTATGCCGCCACGCTTGAGGGGAGCGGGCTGGAGCGGTCGATCGCCTTGCTGGCAGACCGCCCGGCGGAGGATCGGAAGCGGCTGCTGGCCGGGATCGTGCTGGCGCTGAAGTCGCGCGCGGACGTGCCCGCCCCGGCGGCGTGGGGAGAGGTTTCGAAAACGTTGTATGCCAGCCCCGATGCCTCCGTTGTGCGCCAGGCGGAGTTGATCGCCGCGGCGTTCGGGGACGACTCAATGTTTCCCCGGCTGCGCACGACCCTGGCCAATGCCGAGGCCCCCCGGGCGCAGCGCGACCACGCCTTTGCCGTGCTGGGCCGCACGCCAGACCGAGGTTCGCTCGCGACATTCCTGAAATTGCTGGACGACTCCGCTTTCCGGCCCCGGGCGATTCGGGTGCTCGCGCGGTTGACCAGCCCGGAGATCGCGCCCGCCTTGATGGATCGGTTTGCGGCTTGGCCGGATGAGGAGAAGCGGGACGCACTGAACACGCTCACGAGCAAAGCGGCCTTTGCGCTGCCGCTCCTGGAGCGGGTGGCGGCCGGGCAGATCAAGCGGGAGCAACTCACCGCGTTCCACATCCGGCAGATGACCGACCTGAAGAACGCCGAGATCGATGCGAAGGTCTCCGCGCAATGGGGCCGGATCACGCGTGGTTCCGGGGAGCGGCAGGCTCAGATCGCCGCCCTCGAGAAGGTCTTCAACGAGGCGCCGCTCTGGGCGTTCGATGGGCGGGCCGGGCGCGGCCATTTCGAAAAACTTTGCATCCAATGCCATCAGCCGGCGACGGCCGGGGGGGCGCGGATCGGGCCGGATCTGACCGGTTCCGGGCGGAACGGCATTCGCTATTTTCTGGAGAATATCATCGATCCCAATGCTGTCGTGGGGACGGATTTCCAGATGACCACCCTCGAGAAGAGCGATGGGGAATCCCTGTCCGGGCTGGTCATTCAGGAAACGGCCAGCGCGCTGGTCATTCGCACGATCGCGGGCGAAGTGACGGTGGCGAAGAGCGCCATCACCCAGCGCACCTTGAGCGACCGCTCGCTCATGCCGGAGGGATTGCTGGAAGGGTTGAAAGATCGTGAACAGATCGAGCTGCTCAAGTTCCTCACGGAACACTGAACCCGTCTTCGCTTCGCCGGAACCGGGCCGCCGTCGAACGGTTTCGGCCATCGGGGCACTACGGAGATGGGTCATGGCGGCCGCGCTGAGCGTTCAGGCGGCGCTTCCTCCGGGAGCGGCCCAGCCCGCCGATTTGATTCTCCACGGCGGCAAGGTCATCACGGTGGACGAGCGCTTTTCGATCCGCTCCGCGATGGCGGTGTCAGGCGGGCGGATCGTCCGCGTCGGCGATGATGGAGAAGTGCTGGCGGCCAAAGGGCCGGACACCCGGGTGATCGATCTGGCCGGTCGATGGGTGCTGCCCGGCTTGATGGATTCGCACGTCCACGCGGCCGATGCCTCCCTGACGGAATTCGATCATCCGATTCCGACGATGGAAACCATCGGTGAGGTGCTCGATTACATCCGCCAGCGCGCGGCCGTGCTGCCGGCCGGCGAGTGGATCGAAGTGCGCCAGGTCTTTATCACCCGGCTGCGCGAGCAGCGGTATCCCACGCGCGCCGAACTGGATGCCGCCGCGCCGGCGCACCCGGTCATTTTCCAGACCGGCCCGGATGCATCGCTTAACACCCTGGCCCTCCGCGCGAGCGGCATCGACCGCGATTTTCAGGTGACCGATGGCGGGTCCGGGTTTGCCGAAAAGGACCCCGCGACGGGCGAACCGACCGGCCTGCTCAGGAATGGCACGCGCTATGTGAAGGTTCGTTCGGCGAAGAAAACACCCACCCAGGCCGACCGTACGGAGTGGCTGCGGCGGCTGTTCGCGGACTACAATCGCGCAGGGCTGACCAGCGTGGGAGACCGCGATGCGAGCCCGGAGGAAATCGCGGTTTATCAGGCCTTGCACGACGGGGCGGGGCTCACGGTTCGCGTCAACATTTCGCATCATATCGATACCATCGGCGAGCTGGAACCGATCCTCGAAAACATCCGCGCGGTGGGGCGGCATCCGTTGTTTCGCGCTCCGAACCCCCTGCTGCGCATCATCGGCATCAAGACCTTTCTGGATGGCGGGATGCTGACGGGCAGCGCGTTCATGCGCGAGCCGTGGGGAGTCAGCGCGATTTACGGCATTACCGATCCGGCCTATCGCGGCGTGCGGTTCATCCCGCATGAGCGGCTGGTGCCGATGGTGCGAACGGCGGTCGAGCAGGGCCTCCAGTTCACGGCGCATGCGGTGGGGGATGGCGCGGTGCATGGCCTGCTCGAGGCCTATGCCGAGGTGGATCGCGCCCAACCGATTCGCGCCACCCGGCCGAGCATCAGCCATTCGAATTTCATGAGCCGCGAGGCGGTGCAGGAGGCCGCGCGGCTCGGAGTGATTCCGGATATCCAGCCCGCCTGGCTGTATCTGGATACCCATACGCTGGCCCGGCAGTTCGGTTACGAACGCCTGCGGTGGTTCCAGCCATTGCGCAGCCTCTTCGAGGCAGGCGTCAGCGTCGGGGGCGGCTCCGACCACATGCAAAAGATCGGGTCGCTGCGGTCGGTGAATCCCTACAATCCATTTCTCGGGATGGCCACGGCCGTCACCCGGCAATCCCGGCAATTCGAGCGGCCGCTGCACCCGGAGGAAGCGCTCAGCCGCGAACAGGCGATCCGCTTTTACACCATGAACAACGCGCGCCTGCTCCGTTGCGAAGACCGGCTTGGCTCGCTCGAACCGGGCAAGCTGGCCGACTTCATTGTCGTCGATACCGACTTGCTGAACTGCCCGCCGGAGCAGATCGCACGCACGCAGGTTCTTGAGACGTACCTCGGCGGGCGGAAGGTTTACGACCGCGCCTCGGAAACAAAATAACCCACGTTTCCATGCCGCCGTCCGAGATCGCCATCCGCCCCTATCGTCCCAGCGACCTCGAAACCCTCAAGCGCTTGACCGTCGAGTCGTTTGCGGGGGTCACTCTCGAGCAGAACATCGAGCAAGCCCTCGGCGTGCTGGGCGGGCATGACTGGCGTTGGCGAAAGGCCCGCCATTTGGACCAGGACGCTGCCGCGAATCCGGCGGGCATCTTCGTCGCCGAAGCGGGCGGGCAGATCCTCGGCTATATCACCACCCTGATCGACCGGGAAGCCGCCCGGGGCCGCATCCCGAACCTCGCCGTGGCCGCCTCGGCGCGCGGGGCCGGGCTGGGTCGGCGCTTGATCGAATGCGCGCTGGAATACTTCCGCGCGGAGAAGCTGGAGTATGCCGTGATCGAGACCATGGCCCAGAACGAAGCCGGGAACCATCTGTACCCGGCCTGCGGTTTTATCGAAGTGGCTCGGCAGGTTCATTTCGCCTGCAAATTGTAGCCAGAGGGTGCAATGGGCGGGGGCATTTGCGTTAAACGGTCGCGGCCAGCCTCTCCCAAGAAATTTGCCTTCAGGAAAACCCCTTTCGCGTGTTAAGTTACGAGGTCGTTTCGGTTTCGTAACATGACGGACATGGTTCCAGCTTAGATATTTGCCCCTCGAACCGGCCGGTGCCCGGAGCCGGATCGATGGGGCGGGACTGATTGCGACGGTTGACACAGATTTGGGAGCGGATAGGCTGCCACCGGATGCACGGTGAGGCGGCGCCGGCTTGCGATTGCGGAAAGATATGAGACCCACGGACGGAAAAAAGCACGGATTTACGCTCATCGAACTGTTGGTGGTGATCGCCATCATTGCCATTCTGGCAGGCATGTTGCTTCCGGCCCTGGCCCGCGCCAAGGAAAAGGCCCGGCTGGCGAAGGACATGAGCAATATGCGCCAGGTGGGCATCGCCACCCAGATGTACGCCCAGGATCACGACGATACTTTTCATTACAAGCGGGATTCCGACGGGTTCGGCAATGCGCCGAATCACGGGCAGTGGACGGCGAATCCCCGGTCGGAAGTCATCCTCGATCCCAACCACGACCTCGCCTACTGGGGGGTGGCCTACTTGAAGTACATTGGGAATGCCAAGGGCATCTTCCGCTGCCCGAGCGCCAAGGTGGTGGATGAATGGCGCGAGACCGGTCTGCGCTATCCGAGCGAATTCTGGCTGAACTCGAGCCTGGGGATCAATTCCTACGTCATCCGCCATCCGGACGGGCGCACCCGCGGCGCTCGCAAGCTTTCGAGTTTTCCCTTCCCAACCACGACCATCTTCGCGCAGGACTCCGCCGAGCAGAAGATGGAGGGGGCCGAGGATAGCATCGGGCTCTGGCCGGGTTACAGCGAGTGCCTCACGCAGTGGAAGCAGAGCCTCGCTTCGCTGTATCCGGGGCGAAAGATGGAGTACGAATGGTTCCGCCACCCCTCCTGCCTCAGCATTTTCATCACCGGCCACGCCGACCAATTCAAATATACCAAGAAGGGCATCGACTATCGTTTCTTCACCGGCGATGCCGCTCCGGGGAAGACCTACCAATAATGCACCGCCTTGCTGTTTTCTTTCTCGCCGCTCTGGTGCTGCTCTCCGCGTGCCAGAAGGCAGCCCGCGCGCCGGAACCCCTCGCGCTGGACGCGCTGCCCGCCGCATTTCAGCAGGCCTTCCAAGGGGCCGCCGCCGAAGCCCGCCGCTCGGCCGATGCCGTGGTCGAGCGGCTGAACGCGAAGGACTACACCACCGCCTCCTTGCAGTTGAATTCCCTCAGCGCGTTCCCGGGGCTGAACGAGGAACAGCGGAGCGTCGTGGCGCGGGCCATGGTCGCCGTGGGCGAGCAGTTGCAGAGCCAGGCGCAAGTGGTCGAGCAGGCCGCCCAGGAAGCCGCCGCGAAGGGGGAACCGCCCCCGGCGACCACGCCCGCGCAGCAGCAGGCCGCCGAGGCCTTGCGCCAGTACCGGGCGACCAAGTAGCCGCCGGCCGCGCGATTCCGGCCGGAAGTGCCGCCGTAACAATTTCGATGCCCACAGTCGCTTGCGTGGCGCTGGCCTGTAGCCGGCGACGACGCAGGTTCGGACGTCTGAAACCAAAACTAAAAAACCTATGACGATAAGAGAACTGATACAGCGAGCCGCGCGGTGCGGCTCCCGGTTATCCCGGTCGAGTGCCTTTCGACCGATGATGGCCGCCGCGATCGCGCTGGCCAGCACCAGCCCGGCCGTGGCCCAAAGAGTATGGTCCGAGGATTTCGAGGGCCTCCCGCTCGGCCCGAACGTCGATGAAGCCAGCCCGGGCGCCAATGTGTGGACGGAGATACCGCCCGCCGGCTGGACGGTCGACGACACCAAAATGCCCGCCTACAACGATCCCGCCCAGGACGGCCGAACCGAATGGTCCGGCTGGAGCTTCGCCAAGAAGAGCTGGTGGATCACCGTGGACGACCAGCGGCGTTCCGAGTTCGCGTTCGGCCAGGGGACGGTCATGATTGCCGATCCGGACGAATGGGACGATCTCGCGCACGCGAAAGGTTTCTGGGATGGCACCGTCAAAACCGGTGCGATCGACATCTCGGGCCAGCCCGCCAATTCGCTGGTATTCGTTTACGACTCTTCCTGGCGGCCGGAAGCCAGGGATGACGGCGCACCCAACTGGCCGGTCGGCGACGATGGTTCGTCCATCAATAACCAAACTGGCTACATCACCGCCACGTTTGGGACCAGCCCGGAAGTTGAAATCCAGCGCTGGACCTCGGTCAGCGACGAAGAGACGTACCACGACCACATGGTGAACGAGTCGGTTGTCATCCCGCTGAACAACCCCGCCGGAGCGACAAGCCTCGTCTTGAAGGTCGGGATGGAGAAGGCCGCCAACGATTGGTGGTGGGCCGTCGACAATTTCGCGGTCGGCGCGCCGCCCTTCGCCAGCGGCATCGCGGCCAATGGCGTGAGCTTCACCGTCCGAATCGTCGAAGCGCTCGGCCGGACCGTGGATACCAGCAAGCCGATCACCGCCACCCTCGACGGGACCGGCGCGACACCGCTGGAGATCTCCCAGGACGAGACCGGAACCTACCGGCTCGTGGCTTACACCCAGGCTCCGAAGGTCTTCCAGCCGGGCACGCGCCACACCGTGGTCCTGAGCTACACCAGCGATCAGAACAAGGCGATCCAGGACACGCTGAGCTTCGTGGCGCCGAGCTACACGACGGTGTCCGCGCGGCCGCAACAAGTGACCGCAACCCTCACCGATGCCGAATGGCTCACGATCGACGACACCAAGCCGATCACGCTCGCGCTGAACGGCACCCCGCTGACGGCGGGGACTGCGGTGCGCACCGATACCCGCGTGGCCATCAGCGCGATCCCGCCCCAGGTGCTGACGCCTGGCGCGCGCTACACCCTCACCGCGACCTTCACCACCGGAGCGGGCGAGACGGTCGTCGATCCCGTCGACTTCATCGCTCCGAGCTTTGTGACGCTCCCTGCCTCGCTCGCGACCGCAGCCGGCACCGGCACCGAAGCCGGACTGCGCTGGCGCACGCACCAGCAGGAAGCCGCCCGTGCGAACACCGTCGCTCTGGCGGAGCAGCAGCTCGCCGGCCAGCTCGGTGTCGATATTCACGACACGAACGGCCAGGAAGCGGATGGCACCTTCTCGATCACCACCGTGAACTTCGAACAAGGCGGCGGGAACGCGGGCTTCTTCAATGGGGCTGCAGCGACGCCGCTGGACGTGGCGGACGAATTCATTCCCGGCATTCCGGGCACGCTCGGCGGCAACGACAACATTGTCGGCGAAGCCTTGGCCTACGTGGAAATCCCAACCGCGGGCTTGTATACGATGGTCGTGGTAAGCGATGACGGCATGCAGCTCTCCGCCGGCATCTCGGGCAATGCCACCCAGACGATTCTCGCCAGCTTCGGCGGCGGGGGCACGCGTGAGATCTACGTCAAGGTCGATCAAGCCGGTGTCTATCTGTTCCGCCTTCTTTGGCTCGAAGGCACGGGCGGCGCGCATATCGAATGGTCCACGCTCAACGCCGATGGCAGCCGCGCCCTGGTTGGCGGCACGCAAACGGGGGCCTTGAAGGCCTACCGCCGCCGCAGCGTCAGCGAGCCCGCCCTCCCGGTCACGAATCGGATCTGGGCCGAAGACTTTGAGGGCCTGGTGCTTGGCCCGAATGTGGATGAAGTCAGCCCTGGCGCCGCCGTCTGGACGCAGACCCCGCCTCCGGGCTGGGTGATCGACGACACCAAAATGCCGGCCTACACCGACCCCGCCCGGGACGGCATGACCGAATGGTCCGGCTGGAGCTTCGCCAAGAAGAACTGGTGGATCACGGTGGACGACCAGCAACGCTCGCAGTTCGTCTACGGCCAGGGCACGGTCATGATCGCCGATCCCGACGAATGGGACGACGCCGCGCACGCCGTAGGCTTCTGGGATGGGACCGCCAAGAGCGGCGCCATCAACATCGCGGGCAAAGCGGCCAATTCGCTCGTGCTCGTCTATGACTCTTCCTGGCGTCCGGAAGCGACCGACGATGGCGCACCCAATTGGCCGGTCGGAGAAGATGGCTCGTCCATCAACAACCAAACCGGTTACATCACGGCGGCTTTCGACGGCTCGCCCGCGAGCGAAGTTCAGCGCTGGACTTCGATTGGCGAAGAAGAGACTTATCACGACCACCGGCCCAATGAGGCGGTCGTCGTCGCGCTGAACAATCCGGCCGGAGCCCAGAGCTTGAGCCTCCTTTACGGCATGGAAAAAGCCGCGAACGACTGGTGGTGGGCGGTGGATAACCTCGCCGTCGGCACCCCGCCCTTCGCCAGCGCGATCAGCTCCGATGGCGTGAGCTTCACCGTGCGGATCGTCGAGGCGCTGAACCGTTCCGTCGATACGACCAAGCCGGTCACGGCCACCGTCGATGGTGCGCCCGCCGGAGCGGTGGAACTCTCGCAGGAAGAGGCCTACCGGTTCGTGAAGGCCTCCCAGGCGCCCAAGGTCTATCAGCCGGGCACCCGCCACACCGTGACCGTTCGCTACAACAGCGATCAAGGCACGCTGCTCGAGGATACGCTCTCCTTCGTGGCTCCGAGCTACACCGCGGTCACCGCGCGGCCGCAGCAGGTCACGGCCACGCTGACGGATACGGCGGCGGTCACCATTGATGACAGCAAGCCGATCACCCTGGCGCTGAACGGCACGCCGCTCGCCGCCGGAGCCGCCGTGCGCACCGATACGCGCGTCGTCCTCAGCGCCATTCCGCCCCAGGCATTCGCGCCCGGTTCGAAACACACCCTCACGGTGACCTTCACCACCGGCGCGGGCGAGACGGTCGTCGACCCCGTCGAATTCGTCGCGCCGAATTACCCGACCCTGGCCGCCTCGCTGGCGGCTCCCGCGGGTTCCGGCACGACCGCCGGCATGCGCTGGCGCACGCACCAGCAGGAGGCCGGCCGCGGCAACTCGGTGCCTCTCGCCGAGCAGCAGCTCGCCGGCCAGCTCGGCGCGGACATCCACGACACCAACGGCCAGGAAGCCGATGGCACGTTCTCCATCACCTCGGTGAACTTCGAACAATCCGCCGGCAACGCGGGCTTCTTCAGTGGCGCCGCGGCGGTGCCGCTCGATGTGCCGGACGACCTCATTCCCGGCATCCCGGGCACACTCGGCGGCACGGACAACATTGTCGGCGAAGCCCTTGCCTACGTGGAATTCCCGGCTCCGGGCATTTACACGATGGTCGTGGTGAGCGATGACGGCATGCAGCTCTCCGTTGGCACGGCCGCGAACGCGACTCAGACGGTCCTCGCCAGCTTCGGCGGCGGCGGCACGCGCGAGCTGCACTTCAAGGTTGATCAAGCGGGCGTCTACTACTTCCGCCTCCTCTGGCTGGAAGGCACGGGCGGAGCGCATGTGGAATGGTCGACCCTCAGCAACGACGGCAGCCGCGCCCTCGTCAACGGCGCTCAAACCGGAGCGCTCAAGGCGTATCGCGGCATCTCCGTGGCGTCCCAGCCGTCTCTGAGCATTGCCTCGAGCGGAGCGAACGTCACTATTACAGCCAGCGGCACCGGGCCGTTCCAACTCCAGAAGAAGTCCTCCTTGAGCGACGCCACCTGGACGAACGTGGGCGCACCCGGCAACGGGCCGTTCACGGTTCCAGCGGACGGCGGTGCCGGCTTCTACCGCGTCCAGCGGTAATTCGACATCGCGGAGGCCGGGCCTGACCGGCGCGGCCTCCGGTTCAGTTTCGCGGGCGGGGTTCGGTTCGGCCGGCCCCGCCCTTTTATTTTTCGGGGTTCAGTCTAGCGCCGAATGACCGGGAGCGCCGGCGCGCCCCAGCGCAATTGCGGATCGTCGATGATCAACACATTGAGCCGCGCGGCACTCAATTCCGTGAAGAGGCCCTGGAAATACTCCGCGGCTTCCGGCGGGAGGGCCTGGCTGGTGCGTTCGTTGACCGGCCGCAGATCGTGCGAGAGCAGGATCGGCACTGCGGAACGCGGCGCGGTCGTCACGGCCAGAAAACGCGCGATGGCTCCAGGCGATAGATCGGCCATGCTCAGCCGAACCGCCGGCTCGAACAGGTGAGTGCGCCGGTCGTACTCCCCGAGGAACCACTCGATCGCCCGCCGTTCCGAGATCAGGTTCACCGCCATGGCCCGCAGCACCGGGGTGGATTCCGGGCGGAAATGCCCGACCGAAAGATCCACCGAGATCGGTCCGGCCGGCCGGGCCGGGTTCGTCACCCGCGGCGCCTGACAGCCCGCCGCCAGCCCGGCGCCCAGCAAGCTGGCCGCCGCCAACGGCCACGCATAAGCCTTCGTCCTCATCGTTCCGCACGACGGTGGACGATCGCTGCTTGAAATTCAACTGCCGCTTGAGGCGGCGAGGCGCGCGTGCCGCCTGCTCAAGGATTTCGTCCACGCCCCCCCGGTCGCGTGGCCGTCGGCCGCGGATCGGCTGGCTCCCTTCCTCAAGCCGAAGGACTGATAAGATCCCGGGAAACCGATCATTTTGCCATTTTTCCTTCATCCGGCGCGAACGAAGCTTGGCAGTCCTCCTGTTTTTCCTAGAGTAGGCCCGTGGCAGGACTGCTGCGCATGATTGGGTTGGTGAACGCCGCGATTTGGTTCGGGGCGTCGATCTTCTTCACCTTTTTCGCGGGGCCGGCCTTTTTCACGGATGAGATGATCCGGCTTCTCAGCCGCCCCTACGCCGGCGCCGCCGCCCAGATCGTCCTCGAACGTTACTTTCTCCTGCACATCTGGTGCGCCACCATCGCGCTCGCCCACCTCATCGCCGAATGGCTCTATGCCGGCCGGCCGCTCCAGCGGCTCGCCCTTGGCCTGTTAATGCTGCTCTTCACGCTTTCCGTGATCGGCAATTACGCGCTCCTGCCCCGGATGAAGGATCTCCATGTCCGGATTTACGCCCCGCAAAGCTCGCCGCAGATCCGGCAATCCGCGCAGCGTTCCTTCTCGATTCTTCACGGAACCTCCATGGCGGGGAACCTCTTCGTCATGGTCGGAGTCCTGGCCTATTTCTGGCAAACCAGCCGCCCCCCTGCGGCCACCCGTTTCGCGAGCGTCAACCGCTTTAAATCCTGACTTCGCCCCTCCTTTCCCGTCGCTGAACCGCACAAAACGGAGGTTGACAAACCGCCTGCCATGCGTGTCTTTAGAGGATAACGGCGTCGAAAGGCGCTGAGGGAGATTCTCGTGTATGATATCGAATGAACGCCCATCGCCCTACGGGGGCCGGAGTCAGCATGGCGGGGGACACTCGGGCCACAAGCCCGCGGCGGCCGAGGAAACCCTCCGAACCGATCAGGTTCAGATCGAGCGGAAAACCTTTATTTTTACTCTGAAGGAAAATCCGCGCGGCCGGTTTCTGCGCATCACCGAGGATGTCAACGGACGGCGCGATACGATCATCATCCCTGCCACGGGCCTCGACGAATTTCGGCAGGTGTTCGACTTGATGGTTCGCACCTCGAACGAGACTCCCCTGCCGCCCGCTTCAGAATAGGTCCCGGCCAGCCGATTCACTCTCACCTGAGGGGCCTTTTGCTCGCTTCGATTCGCGAGTGTTTGGCCCCGCCCCTTAAACTATGCCTTTTGGAGAAGTTTACGCGCAGCGTGGCGATCGTCCGGTCATCTCTTTCGAACTGTTTCCGCCCAAGTCGGACGAGGCGATGCAAGGGTTGCGCCAGACTCTTCCGCAGCTCATCGACTTGCGGCCGGACTTCATCACAGTCACTTACGGCGCGGGGGGCTCGACCCGCACCCGCACCCTTGAAGTGGCCGGTGTGGTTCAAAACGAGTTTCGCATTCCCACCGCTTGTCACCTGACCTGCGTCGGATCCTCCCGTACGGAATTGGATGGAATTCTCAGCCAGATCCAGGCCACCGGCATCCGCAATATCGTCGCCCTGCGCGGCGATCCGCCGAAAGGGGAGACGAACTTCGTCCCGGCAACGGACGGCTATGCGAATGCCCACCAGCTTGTGGCGCACATTCGCCGCTGGGAGCGCGGCGCCGGCCGTCATCGCTTCGGCCTCGCCGTCGCCGGTTATCCCGAAAAGCATGTCGAGGCGCCCGACATGGCGTCCGACCTCGCCCACCTCAAGGCCAAGGTCGAACAGGGCGCGGACATCGTCATCACCCAGCTTTTCTACGATAACCGTTACTTTTTCGAATTCGTGAAAGCCGCCCGCGCCTCGGGCGTCACCATCCCCATCGTCCCCGGCCTGCTCCCGATCCTCTCTGCGAAGCAGGTCATGCGCATCGCCGCTCTCTGTGGATCGCGGCTGCCCGCCGACTTGGCGGAAGAGCTGCAGGCCGCCGGCGACGATGCCGCCAAAGGCGAGGAAATCGGCGTCCGCCAGTGCATCCGCCAGGCCACCGAACTCATCGAGGCAGGCGTCCCCGGCATCCACTTCTATGTCCTGAACAAGTCCGCCCACATGCGCCGCATCATGGACAAAGTCCCTCGCTGACCCGTCCCGCTGGTCTGAAATTGGCCGCTGGAATTTCCCGCTTCCGGCGGCCGGCGGCACGAAACCTCACCGGTCCATTCGTTGGCCAAAGATCGCCGGTCGTTTTGCAGGGCGCTCCCGTCCCTGAACCTGATTCCAGTGCTGGAACATCGCCTTGCATGGGGGGGTGGGGGGCGGTAGGCTTTTGGCTTGGTATGACATTGACTGAGAAGATTCTGGCACGCGCGTCCGGAAAGGCGCGGGTGTCCGCCGGGGATAATGTATGGGTGAAGGCGGATATCCTGATGACGCACGACGTGTGCGGGCCGGGAACGATCGGGGTCTTCAAGCGCGAATTCGGCCAGAATGCCAAGGTTTGGGACAAGAATCGCGTCGTCATCATTCCCGACCACTACATTTTCACAGCCGATTCGAAGTCCAACCGCAACGTGGATATCCTGCGGGATTTTTCGAAAGAGCAGGGCCTGCCGTACTTTTACGACGTCATCGACGATCCCAACGGGCATTGGGTGTTCGACCCGAGCCGGGGCAACCTGAAACGCCAGTATGGCTCCCAGTACGCCGGCGTCTGCCACACCGCGCTCCCGCAGAAGGGCCATACGCGTCCCGGCGAGATTCTCTTCGGCACCGATTCCCACACCTGCATGGCCGGAGCTTTCAATCAATTCGCCACCGGGATCGGCAATACCGATGCCGGCTTCGTGATGGGCACCGGCAAACTCCTCCTCAAGGTTCCGGAAACCATGCATTTCCGCCTCGAAGGCCAGTTGCAGCCGGGCGTGATGGCGAAGGACGTCATCTTGCACGCCATCGGCCAGATCGGCTTCGACGGCGCGACCTACCGCGCCATGCAGTTCGACGGCCCGGGCGCAACGGCGCTCTCCATCGACGACCGCATGACCATCGCCAACATGGCGATCGAAGCCGGCGGCAAGAACGGCATTTTCGAGTTCGACGCCCAGACCAAGGCGTTTGTGGATTATCGCTGCAAGCTCAACGGCACCAAGGCGACATACGAGCCCGTGGAACGGGATCGGGACGAAAAATTCGTCTACGAAATGATGATCGATCTCTCGAAACTCGAACCGACCGTGGCGTGCCATCCGGACCCGGGACAACGGAAGCTGGCGAAGGAGATGGGGGCGGTGAAACTGGATCGGGCCTACATCGGCTCCTGCACTGGAGGAAAGACCAGCGATTTCCTGGAATTCGCCCGCATTCTGCAAGGGAAGAAGGTGTTGATCGACACGTTCGGCGTGCCCGCCACGCCCGAAATCGTCCACGACCTCCAGAGCGCGCGCTGGGGCGCGAAGACGGTCTGGGAGATTCTCCTCGATGCGGGCGTGCAGATGACCGAAAACGCCGGGTGCGCGGCCTGCCTCGGCGGGCCGGTCGATACCTTCGGCCGCATGAATGTGCCGCTCAAGTGCATCAGCGCCACCAACCGGAATTTCCCCGGCCGAATGGGCCACAAAGAGTCGCAAGTGTTTCTGGCGTCGCCCGCCACCGTGGCCGCCAGCGCTTTGACGGGCCACATTACCGATCCCCGCGAGTTCGTCGAATAGATCGCTTGCACCCGAGATAAGGAAAACCGGGGCGGCCCCACATTCGTCGAAGCGCGGGGCTCGATCCATGTCGCATGCATCGGGAGAAGGTCGATTCCATTTGCGAGAAGGGGGTTCTGGGCTGTGTCCTGGCCATGATCCTCTGGGCTCCGGCGGCCTTGGGCGCCGTTCGCCAGACTGAATTCACCATCCTCCTCGGCCTCGCGGCGCTGCTGCTGATCTTCTGGGGCATTCGTCTCGTCGTGCGGACCCAGTACCGCTTTCTCTTCGCCCCGCTCTGCTGGATTGTCCTCGCGCTCACCGCCTACGCGCTCTGGTGGTACGGGCGGGCCGACATCGAGTATGCGGCCCGCCAGGAGATTCTGCGCATCCTCCTCTACGCCACGGTGTTCTTCGCCGTGGTGGACAACCTCAACCGGCAGGAGCACGCGCAATGGCTCGTGATGGTGCTGATCTTCAGCGCGATGGTGAATGCCTTCTACGCCATTTACCAATTCTTTACCGATTCCCAGACCATCCTGAGCATGGCCAAGCCGGCGGTCTACAAAGGCCGCGCCTCCGGCACCTACGGTTCGCCTAACCATTTGGCCGGTTACCTGGAAATGATACTGCCCATCGCGCTGGCCCTGACTATCACCGGCCGCTTCAAGCCGCTCACCAAAGTGTTTCTGGCCTACGCGGCGGTGGTCATCCTGGCCGGGATCGGGGTCACGATCTCGCGGGGTGGATACTTGGCCACCGGAGGTGCCTTGGCGGTGCTGTTCGTCTCGCTGCTCTGGAACCGGGATTTCCGTATTCCGGCGCTGGCCCTCCTCGTTTTGCTGTTGGTCGCCGGCTCCTTTTTCGGCTTCCGCTCGATGAAAAGCCAGCTTCGCATCGCCGAACTGCAGCAGGTGAACAGCCGGACCCTCTTCTGGAAGCCGACCGTCCAGATCTGGCGCGAAAACTTTTGGACCGGCGTGGGCCCGAATCATTGGGACTGGCGCTTTCGCCAGCACCGGCCCTGGCTGGCGCAGAAGCGCCCGGTCTACACTCATAACGATTACCTGAATACCCTGGCGGACTACGGCACCATCGGCGCCGGGATCATCGGCATCGGCTTGGCCGTTCTCGCCTGGGGGGTATTTTGGAGTTGGAAGTATTTGCGCCGCACGAACGAAATCTCCACCCGCCCCAGCAACCGCAGCGCCATCGTCCTCGGCAGCGCGGTCGGCCTGCTCGCCATCGCGATCCATTCGGTCGTGGACTTCAATATGCACATTCCGGCCAACGCGATGATCGCGGTGCTGCTCATGGCCTTGCTCACGACGCATTTGCGCTTTGCCACGGAACGGTTCTGGGTGGATCCCGGCTGGCTCGGCCGGATCGTCGGATTCCTCATGACTTTGGCGCTGGCCGCCCTGTTCGCCCAGCAGGCTTGGCAATTGCGGGCGCAAGCCGTCACTCTCCGGGCGGCCGACAAACTCCCCCAGACCTCGCCGGAGCGCCGGGCCCTCTTGGTGCGGGCGCACCAGATCGAACCGAAGAATCCCGAGACGCCCTTGCAGATCGGCGAGATCATTCGCCTCAAAGCCTGGGAGGGAAATTCCGGATATCAGGAGCTTCTGAAGGAGGCGATGGTCTGGTTCGAACTAGGGATGAAACTGAACCGCTGGGATCCCGAAGGGTACATCAAGACCGGCATGTGCCTGCACTGGCTCAACCAGCGTGAGAAGGCTGGCGAATATTTCGACCGGGCCTACCAAATCGATAAAACGAGCACCTACGTGCTGGGCTATTACGGCTGGCACTTTCTGCAACTGGGCGATCTGGAGAAAGCCCGGCAGTACTTGGCCGAGGGCTACAGTTACTATCGCGAAGGCAACAAAATGGCGAAGAACTACCTCGACCTCGTCGAGCGTCTCATTGCCGAGAAGAAGGCGGCCGAAGCGAAGTAAGGGGCCGGCATCGCCTTCGGAAACGCTACTCCCGGACGCGGGCGCGCACGAACCTCGCTCCCGCGTTCGGGGCGGCAGCCCAGGGAACCACAGCCTGCCCATTTACATCCAGGTCAGGCGTCGCCAGCATGTTCCAATCGAGCAGATTCCCGGAGCTTTCGAGCAGCAACCGCGCTCGCCGGGGGCCATGCAGTTCGATGATAAATTCCTGAGTCGATGATCGATGAGTAATCGCGAGCTGCACAGGCGGCAGCGCGTCCGCCTCGAATTTCGCGATCACTGAAACCGCTCCGGTCGGAATCAACGTTGCCTCGGCACTATCGGTGGCCGGCAGGCCCTCCCAGCCAGCGAAACGGAATCCGGGGTTGGGCAGGGCACGCAACGTCACGGGATGATTGCGGAAATAATCGCCCATGAAGGGAGTTTCCGCCGCATTCGTAATAGTGAGGCTGTTCAACTGCACGGCTCCAGCGGCGGGATTATCGACCCCCAGCCGAAGGGTAACGGAAGTTCCAAGGCTGAAGCGCGTTTGCAGATGCTGGCGGACCGCCGCCGGCCGGTTCGCGGCATACGTGTGCAGCGCCTGGAGATGCGAGCGCCATTCGGTGAGCGAGCCGGGGGCGCGCCAGCGGCGAATATGCTCGGCCATTTCCGGATCGAGCAACCGCGTGAACTGGTCGATCCGGCCACGAGTGCGCTGCGTCAGAAGGATGGTGTTGAGCAAGTCGGCAAAGCGATTCACGAAGGCTTGTCTGAATTCCGGGCTGGTCACCAACCGGCGGAGCAGAAAAGTGGTGGTTTCATTATTGTGATCGTGCAGCGAGCCGTCCGGCGTCAGCACGGCGGCGAGCATATTGAATTGCCAGGCCGGTTGCTGGGCCCAGAAGCCGCCCCAGCCCACGTCGTTGTCGAATTGGAGCCAGCGCCAGCGTCCCTCCGGGGTGCGCGGCCGCCAGAGGCGGTGGTTGCCGATATCCCACCGGTAGAAAAAAATCTCGCAAGCCTTGTAATCGATGTAATTCGGCACATCCATGCGGTCGAGGACCCCCGCATAGTTGGCCGCCGTGCCCAGATCGTGCTCCGCCACGAAGCGGAGCAGCTCGTCGTAATGCCGGGTGTCTCCGGCTTTGGCCGCGGCGTATCCTTCGAGGTAATCGAGTTCCTCCTCCGGCAGATCGGCGTAGTAACCCACGAACTCGTTATCTTCCTTCTCCTTGAGGTAATGGAGGCCCCAGTATTCGCCGTTGACGAACACGACGCAGAGCCGGGCCGCTTGCGATTCCGCGCCCGTTTCGGTCCCGAGGCTTTGCATCATTTCATCGCGCATGAAAGCCATTTGCTGATCGTGGCCGGTGGGGCGCAAAAGGATGTGTTCGAATTCGGCCCGGGTGCGATCCGGGAAGAACCGGTACCGGAAGGGAGCGCGCCCATGCGGCCCGGTGGAATCGAGATCGAGCCCTTTGATTGGAAAGTTTTGCGACGTGTTGCCATGAATCTTCACGTCGCCCGGTTGGGAGACCGGCACCGAATTATCGGTCTCGCACAGTTCGATATGGACGGGCCGCTCCCACTCGGGGCCGCGCCGGTTGTAGTTCACATTATTGCCCGGCACATAAATGCCCGTTTCCGCGCTGAAGAAATTCCGGCGATCCGTCGCGAGCGAAATGACCGGGACGGTGTATCGGCCGCGCCCGCGCGGATCCACCCAAAACGTGCGTGTCACAATGGCGCTCGGCAACGCCCCGGCCTTGAACGCGCGTGCGCGCACGACCCAGCCCTTGAACATCTCGCCACTCGGAGTGGGGCCGCCGGGCACGGTCGGAATGGCGGACACCACATTCGCCGTGCCCGCGCGAGTGCGAATGGGAATTGACGCGCTGTAAATAGCGGAACTCTCCGTCGGTTCTGCGCCATCGAGCGTATAGCGGATTGTTGCCGCGGGATCGCCGGCGCTGACAATGAGATCGAACGATTGGGAATAAAAGCCTCCGGGGGCCGAGAATTCCGGAGCGACCAGAAATTCGGATGCTCCGGGTGTGGAGTTCGGCGCTCCCGGCGTGGGTGTGCCGAAATATTGGAAGCTCGCCGAACCGTCGAGAGGCCGACCGAATGAGACATCCCGTAATTGCGAATCGAACTCCACATAGTCGGCGGGAAAGCCGTCCGACCGCGTCAGCAACAACTCTTCGCCATCGGCGCTGAGCTGGAAATTCGCATGGCGAGGCAGCGGATGGGTCAGGCCGTAACGACCGGCGAGGTACTGTTCCACGCCCCGTCGTTCGGATTCGTCCAGGGCGCGCCGGAAAAGCAGAATCTCCGCGATATCGCCCGCAAAAGCGCCGTACGAACCCGATCCGATTTCCATCGGGGCGGTCACCTGGGCGCGGGGCGAAGGAAATCCTACCTGCGCGAGCAGGCCATGCACGTAGAGCGTGGGTTGCTTGCCGGTGTAATTGATGGTGACGACATTTAGTTTCCCGCCCAACGGCCCGGCATAAGCGGCCAGCGCCGGCATGTAACTCGAGCCATGCTCGTAGACCGACACCCCGTTCGTGCCCATCGAAACGCCGGAACCGCCGTTGGCGTCCCCGCCATGCTGCGCGCCGAAGAGGTAGCGCTGGCCGGACACCCCGCCTACTCCGGCCGGGCCGGTTGGATCGATTTCGTGAGATCGGGTCGGTCGCGCCACGGCGATCAGGCAGAAGTTGTTCGTGGCCGCCAGCCGCGCAAGGAGGAGCAGATCGGTGGCTCCATCGAACCGCAGCACCGGAAGGCCGTTCGCGGCGGCGGGAATCCAGATCGGCTGGGCCGCATCATTGGCCGCGCTGGCGTGATTCGCCTGCCCGCTCCGATCTTGCCACTGCTTTACGTAGACATTGGCGCCGAACCGGCGCACCAGGTTCAGGTTGTTGGTGGCGACCGCTTCGGCCGTGAGCCAGAGCGCGAGACCGGGAATGGTGGAAGGATCGCGCGGCGCAACGGATTCCGGCTGGCGATCCTTGCCCGAAGCGAACACGGTCAGGAATTCGCCGGGCTGAAGCTGGCCGGATTGGAATCGCCACTTGAACGGTTGCTGCCAGTTGTCGCTCAGGCCCCAGCCGGTCAGGTCGGCCGGCGCGTTCCCGGCGTTCAACAGCTCGATCCAGTCGGAGGTATCGCCATTCTCATCCCTCAAACCGGAGGCATTCGAGGCCAGCAACTCGTTGAGCACCACGCGCGGCTGGGCCCCCACTCCGGGAAAAACTCCAAGTGCGGCGAGGATCCCGCAAAGGAAGGCCGGCACCCGCAAATTCCAACGCATACGACTCTCAGCATACCCTGAATTGACGCCCGCGCGAATGAGCGAACGCGGGGAACCGCGGCGGCCGTCCGGGCTAGCGCATAAGACGGCGGAGATCGCCTACGGAGCGGTCGCCGGTTCGTCGGCCGCCAGCAGATTGCCGTTCAGCCAGAACCACTCGATCTTTCGGTAGGTGAAGGCGATTTCCACGGCGGCGCCCATGCCCCGGGCGGCGGTGTCGCGCGTGTTGGGCATCCACGGGCGGATAGACTCGACCTTGATATCGTGGAGGCGGTACTCCATGACCTTGATTTCGGTGCTGCCGGCGGTTTCCCAAAAAATCAGCTCTCCCTTGGCGATCGTCTCGTTGGCCACCAACACATTCATCAGTTGGGGCAAGGTGCGGGAATGCGGAAGGACCACGCGCAGCGGCGCGTGCGCCCGCTTGCCGGTCGCCTGGCCGGTGGCGGGATCGACCTGTTTCGCGACCTCGTGGTTGAAGGCGAGGACCTCGATCACGGCCTGCGCGCCGGTCGCGCCGGCCGCGGGCGCAATATCATCGAGGCGGAGAAAGACCGCCGCGGAAGCGGTTCCAGCCAGGCCGAACGCCACCCAAGCCACCGCCACCCAAGCCGCGCAGCGTCTGCTGAAATCTCCGATAATCCAAGAGTGATTGAATGCTTTCATACGCATGAAGGTGCTGCCTGGTTTCGTTACGGGAACACCACGTTGGTATCCTTGGCGCTGAGCAACGGATTCAGCCACACCCATTCGATGGACTCATAGGCCAGCGCCACTTCGACGGCTGCCCCGAGAGCGCGCGCATTCGGGTCGCGCACATTCGGCATCCACGGGCGGATCGATTGGATGCGGACATTGGTCAGCCGGTACTCGATGACTTTCTGCTCAACCCCTCCGCCGGAGATCGCCACCCAATAGTAGAAATCCACTTTGGGGATCGAGGTGCCGGCCAGCAGATGATTCATCAGCGGCGGCAGCGTGCGCGAGTGCGGAATGACCACGCGCAACGGCGTGTGCGACGCCTTGGCGGGGGTGATTTCGGGGGCGGGCCCGGCTTCGGCGGCGATCTCGTGGTTAAAGGCCAGGATGGACACCCACCCTTCGCGCCCGGGCTGCGTCACTTCGCCGGTGATCCCATCCAGCCTCATGTACATGGGCGTCTGGGCGGAAAGCTCCGCGCCCAGCCATCCGGCCAGAACGCCGGCGAGTAACCATCGAAACATGCGTCGATTCATGGGTATTCAAGAGTTAGCGGTCCAAAGTCTGCACGTAGTAAAAGGATTGGAGGGCCTCGACCGGCAGATCGAGTTCGAGCGCCTCGCCCGCCCGGCCGCTCACCTGCTGGGCCAGCGCGGGCCGGCCGCCCAGGCGATCCAGCTTCCAGACTCGGTAAGCTCCGGTCGCAGGGGCGACCCAGCGCAATTTCAGCACGCGGCGAACCAGGCGGGGCGGATCCACCCGCACCGGAGTCGGAAGCTCGACCGTGCCGCTCGCGATCTGGACATTGCGGCCGCGCAGGCCGTTGTCGTCGCTATAGGCACGGCGATCCGTATGCGGCACGCTCGCGAAATCCTTGAATTTGCCGTGCTCCATCCCGAATCCGCTGTAGGCCCCCGGCCCTTTCTGCCAGTGATCGCGAATGCTGGGTTCGGCCCAAAAGTGAGGAGAGCGGCCCGCGACCACGAGCCGGACCCGGCCGGTGACGGGATCAATCTCGACCACCTCCGCTACGATAATTCCCTCCGCCGGGAGAAGGTCCAGATGGCGGGTCGGCCATTCCAGCCAAGACGGCAACCGGAAATCGACCGGTTCGAGCAGTTGTCGAAACGCTGGATCTTCGGCGGCTTCGATGTGGCCCGCGAGCGTGATGGGGCGATCCAGCACCGGAATAGCCGCGCGGCTCGAAAAGATGGCCGCCGTGAGCGCCAGTGCCGCCAGGCTTGAGCTGATCCCGTTTACCCGCATTCGCATACTGCCGATCGGCACCAGAAGGAATTAATAACGTGTGTCGTATCGAAAACCGGCCCTAAAGTCAATTCCAGTCTGGTGGCCGGCTTGGACTGGGCGTTTGACTTGGCGGGGTGGCGTTCGTACAGTCTTGGAGATGCTGGTGACCGAACCGACCACTTCGGCGAACGCTCCGCAACTCCGGCCCCATCTCTCTTGGAAGGAAATTGTCGAGCCGGTGCAGCCTTTCTTGCGAAAGGTGGCGGAGGAATTGTCGGTGCAGGTGGAAGCGTTCCATCCCGAGATCCGCTCGTATGCGCGATACGCGCTGACGAACCAGGGCAAACAGATCCGCCCGGTGCTGGTGGCGCTGGCCGGGGGGGCGATCGGACCGTTGCACGAAGGGCTGTTGCGCGTGGCCGTCATTATCGAGATGGTCCACTTGGCCACGTTGGTCCATGACGATGTGATGGACGAGGCCGAGGTGCGGCGCTCCCGGCCGACGCTGGCCCGGAACTGGGGCAACGAGCTTTCGGTCCTGCTGGGAGACTGTTTGTTCGCCCATGCCGTCACACTTGCGTCATCTTTTCCCACTCCCGAGGTGTGCCGCTCCGTCTCCAAGGCGACGGCGACCGTGTGCTCCGGAGAGATTTTGCAGACGAACCAGCGGCGGGATTTCAGCCTGAAACGGGCGGATTACCTCGAGGCGCTGGCGATGAAAACCGGGGAGCTGTTCGCCCTCTCCTGCGAAATGGGCGGAGCGCTGGCCGGAGCCGATCCGGCCGAGCGAAACGCATTAAGGGCGTATGGCCTGGCGCTGGGGACAGCGTATCAGATTTACGACGATTGCCTCGATCTTTTCGGCACCGAGGCCAAGGCCGGAAAAAGCCTGCGGACGGACCTCAGCAGCGGCAAGATTACTCTGCCCCTTTTGGTGGTGCTCGAAAATGGCACGCCCTTGGAACGGGAAATGCTGGAGAATGCGGTCGAGACGCTCGAACCGGACGGAATCGAGAAAATCTTTGAACTGCTGCGGCAGTACTCCGCTCTAAGTCATACACGCCGGGTGGTGGCGCAGTATGTAAAACAGGCGCAGCAAGCGCTCGAATTACTCAAGCCGACGCCGGGAGTGGAGGGATTGCGCGGGTTGGGAGAGTATCTGGCGCAACAAACCCGCGCGTTGGGAGTCGACGCGTAATGCCGGCCGGGGAAATCTCAGTCGACGATGGAGACGTTATTGGAGCTTCGCGAGGAGCCGATCGCCGCCGCACTGCCGGTGGAGGATCGGGTGCTGGTCCATCGTGCGCTCGAAGGGGATCTTTCGGCCTACGACGACTTGGTGCGCCGGTACCAGGAACGCGTCTACGCCACGCTCTACCACATGACGTCCAATCACGAGGACGCCAACGACCTGACCCAGGAAGCCTTCATCAAGGCCTTTAAGGCGCTGCCCACCTTCAAGGGCGATTCGAGCTTTTTTACGTGGATTTACCGCATCGCGGTGAACCGGGCGATTAACTGGCTGAAAAGCCGGAAGAACAAGCCCCAACTCAGCCTGAACGACCTGGATTTCAACGCGGAACACGATCCGGACATCGTGGCGTTGATCTCGGATCGCACCCCGCGGCGCGAAGCCGGACTTTCCGAGTTGCAGGAGAAATTGAACGAAGCGATGCAGAAGCTGTCCGATACTCATCGGTTAGTGGTGACGATGCACGACGTTCAGGGAATGTCCCACGAAGAGATTAGCAAGATCATGGATTGCAACACGGGCACGGTGCGGTCGCGCTTGTTTTACGCGCGACAGCAGCTCCAGGCCCACCTATCGGATTATTTGACGTGAGTATGAATCAGCCGCCGGATGAGTTCGCCGACCTGCGTCGCCTGTTGGCGCTCAAACGCCATGAGCAGCCTCCCCCGGGGTATTTTTCGCGATTGCCCGATCGCATCCTTTTGCGGATCGAACAGGAAGATCTCTCCGAGCATTCCACCTGGTGGGAATGGCTGGTCGAACGCTTCGATGCGCGGCCGGTCGTGGCGGGCGCTTACGCCTGCGCCATCTCGGGGCTGATGCTGCTAGGCTTCAAGGTTTCCCACGATTTGCAGGGAACTCCCGGCACCGCCACGCTGGCGGCGGGATTGGACCCGCTGACGGTCCAGCCGGGCGCGGCGATCAAGCAGCGCTTCGCGAACCCGGGCAATTTCCTGACCTTCCTGAGCGACGAACCGGTGGTGAGCGAACCGGTCTCCTACACCGGGGGAGCCTTCCCCATGAAGGCCAGCTTCGCCCACTGATCTAAAAATCTCGTTTTCCGATCCGCCACCGGGGCCGTCAGGCTTCGGTGGTGATTTCTTTCCAGGAGGTGCCGATCCGCTCGGCGATGCGGCTGAGCACCGGCTCGTGCTCGATCAGGACCGCACGGACCACGGCCGAGTCGTCCGCCATCCCCACCTCCGGCATGGAATCGGGGATGAGATCCAGGGAGCGGTTGGTGTAAATGACGGCGAAAGCGACCGCGGACAAAGTGACGTAGGGGATATCCTCGGCCTTGTTATCGGCAAAATCTTCGAGAACATTGGTCAGGAACTGCAACTGGTCCGGTAGATGCGGGAACTGGCGGGCGTGGATTTCGGCGAATTGGAGCTTGAGCAGGGGCAGTTTTTTGCAGATCCCCTGCACGATTTGCGGCGTCATTTTGGACGCGCCCCGGCGAACGAAATCGGCGATTTCGGACATGCCGCGCAGTGTAGGGGGCGCGTGGGTGGGCGCAAGCCGGTTCGCAGAATATTTCGCGCGCGGAAATTTGTTGCAACTTTGGGACGAAAGCGTGTGTTGTAAACTCGAAACCGTTCGCCAGGAGCGAACTTGAAAATGACCGATACCATTGCGTTCGAGCAGTTTATGCGGAAGTACCAAAACATGGTCTTCAGCACGTCCGTCCGCTTGTTGGCGAATGAGACGGAGGCGCAGGACGTCGCCCAGGAAGTCTTCCTGAAGGCGTTCGAGCGCTTCGCCGAGCTCGAGCACAGCCCCACGGTCGGGGGCTGGCTGCGGACCGTCGCCACCAACCTCTGCCTGAACCATTTGACCCGTTACCGCAAGCGGTGGCGGTTCTTCTCCGAGATGTTCGCGGATGACGGGGAGGAAGAGGCCCGATTCGAAATTCCCGCCCCGGAGCTCACCGGCGACCAGATGAACGAAGCGGATCAGCGCCGCATCCTCGAGGACGCGCTGCTCAAACTGCCCCCGGGCCAGCGGGTGCCGCTGGTCCTTTATCATTTCGAAAACAAGAGCTACGATGACATCGCGCGCCAGTTGAACGTCTCGCTGAGCAAGGTGAAGACGGACATTTTCCGGGGGCGCGAGGCGCTGAAGCGGAAGCTGCTGCTTCGCGGCGCCGCGGAGGAGATCACCTCCGACTACGTCGCGCGCGGCGAATCGGACAGCCCGGATCGCACGGCGCTGCGCAGCCTGGCCGGCGCTTTCGTGCCGCGGTTTTTGTAAGAGTGGTGTGGTAACATGGAATTGCCCGATCAAGATTTGGAGCGGTATATCGACTCGCAGTTGAAACGGCTGCCGGAACGACCGGCGCCGGAGAATCTGGTGGGCGATGTGCTGGCGCGGATCGAGCTGCTGCAGCAGCGCCCCTGGTGGCAGCAGCCGTTCACCGAGTGGCCCAGGTTTTTCCAATCGATCTTGATCCTGGGATTGACGGCCTTCTGCTGGGGCCTCGTGACGCTCCTCACGCCCGCCCTCCAGCCTCTCTCCTGGGGCGCCCTCTACGAACGCGCCCTGGAATATTCCTGGCTGGCCGATTGGGTGCGCGGCCACGCGCAATCCATGGTGGGCATGTTGCGCTCGGTGCCCATGACCTGGATGCTCATGGCCGGGGCCATCGTCGCCGGCATGTACTTCGCCTGCATTGCCGGCGGGCTGGCGTTGTACCGCCTGACCGCTGCGCCGGGCTCCCGGCGCTGGTAGTATGGCCGGGCGGCAGTTCATCTTCGTCGCCTGGTTGTGGGCGGCATGCCTGATGGGCGAGGCGGCGGAGAAGGATTGGAACCGCCGGCATTTCGACTCGCCGATCATCTTTTCGGATTTTCTCCTCGAAACGAACGAAACCTCCGGGGACGTCGTCATCATCGGCGGCAAGGCCGACATTCGCGGCACGGTGGAGGGAGCCTTGGTGGTGGTCGGGGGGAAAGCCACGATCAGCGGCACGGTGGAGCGCGAAACGGTGCTCGTGCTCGGTTCGGTGCAATTGGCGGAGTCGGCGCGTCTGGAGGGGGAAACGGTGCTGGTGGGCGGGCCGTTCGATATCGCACCCGGGGCGCACATCGAGCACGGGGCGGCGCAGATCGACCTCGGGAACGTGCAGGCCAAGGTCGACGGCTTTACGCGCTGGGTGCTGCACGGACCGGTCTGGGGGCGCTTGCTCACGCTCGACACGGTCTGGCCGTGGTGGATCGCCGGGTTCGCGGCGCTCACCTACCTGCTCTCGCTCTTGATGTTCCCGGCCGCCGTGCAGGCGACCCTCGTCGCGCTCGAGGAACGCCCCGTGAGCGCCATCCTGATCGGGATGCTCGTCATGGCCCTCGCCGCGCCGCTGGCCATTCTGTTGATAACGACCGTCATCGGGATTCTGGCCGTGCCCTTCCTGAAGCTCGGTCTCATCCTGCTGGCGATCTTCGGCAAAACGGCTGTGATCTGTCTCGCGGGCCGGGGCGTTTCGCGCAACACCGGCCTCGCGGCCCTCGCGCGGCCGCTTCCTTCGTTCTTCTTCGGGCTGGTGCTGATCACCATTGCGTATCTGACGCCGGTCGTGGGCCTGTTGGTCTGGGCGGCTGCGACCATCCTGGGGCTCGGAGCCGCGACGATCGCGGTCACGGGCGGGCTGCAAAAAGAGGAAACGCCCCCGGTCGTCGTTTCCCAGACGGCCCTGGGCCTCGCGCCGGCCGTTGCGGCGGAGACCCCGCTCGACCCTCCCCCCACTCCGAGCGGCCTGGTGGCGCTGCCGCGGGCGGGATTCTGGCTGCGTGTCGTGGCCGCACTCCTCGATCTGCTCCTGCTCTGCCTGTTAATTCCGCTGCTCGGAAGATGGTTCTTGCTGGTCGTCGTGGCCTATTTCGTCGCGATGTGGACCTGGAAGGGAACCACCATCGGCGGAATCGTGCTGGGGCTGAAATTGGTGCGGACCAATGGCGGGCCGGTGACCTTCGCGGTGGCCTTCGTCCGCAGTCTGTCGAGCCTGTTTTCCATCCTCGTCGGTTTTCTGGGATTTCTCTGGGCCGCCTGGGATCGGGATAAGCAAAGCTGGCACGACAAGATTGCCGGCACCGTCGTCGTCCGGATGCCGAAGGGCCAGGGGCTGGTTTGACCCCGTTTATTCCAATTCGCCTTCGTCTCATCTTGAACGCGAATTGGAATTAGAGCCTGTCTGAAAATTCCGCCGCCAGCTCCGGCGCAATTTTCAGACAGGCTCTTAGATGCGGTCGCTCACGCGTCCACAGGCTTGGCCCGCAAGGCCAGCTTGGGCCCCGCGGCCGGCCGGCTGCCGGCGCCGGCCTTCTTTCCCTTCGCCAACGTCATGAATTCCTCCTGGCAGCGCACGCGCGGCAAGCTCGCGTCCGGGTGCGCCCGGTAACTGCCATTGGCCTGGAGGAAGCGCGCCTTCACCGTGTCGCGCAGTTGCAGATCGAGAATCTCGCCCACCACCCGGTCGCGCAACCGGCCGTCCTCGACCGGGAACACCACCTCGATGCGGCGGAAGAAATTGCGCGGCATCCAGTCGGCGCTGCCCACGAATACTTCGGGCTGGCACCCGTTCTCGAAATAAAAGATGCGCCCGTGCTCGAGGAACCGATCCACGATGCTCCGCACGGTGATGTTTTCGCTAAGTCCCTTCACCCCCGGCACCAGACAGCAAATGCCGCGCACGATCAGCTCGATCTTCACGCCGGCCTGGGCGGCCCCGTAGAGCGCCTTGATCACCTCGGGATCGACCAGCGAATTCATCTTCGCGATGATCCGCGCTGGAATGCCATTGCCGGCATGCGCGGCCTCGCGCTGGATGAGTTCCACGATCCGCCCGTGCAACTGGAAGGGCGCGACCAATAAAGCCTTGGTGCCCGGAAACTCGCAGATGCCGGTGAGCAAATTGAACAGATTGGTCGCGTCTTCGGCAATTTCCTGCCGCGCGGTGAGCAAACTCAAGTCCGTGTAGAGCTTGGCCGTGGAGGGATTGTAATTGCCGGTGCCGAGATGGACATACCGCCGGATCGAGTCGCCTTCCTTGCGCACGACGAGGCAGATCTTCGAGTGGATTTTGTGGCCGACCAATCCGTAAACCACATGCACGCCCGCATCCTCAAGCCGGCTCGTCCACTCGATGTTCTTCTCCTCGTCGAATCGGGCGCGCAGCTCGTTGACGACCGTGACTTCCTTGCCCTTTTTGGCGGCCGTCATCAGCGCGCCATTGATCCGCGCATCGCCCCCCGTGCGGTACAGGGTCTGCTTGATGGCGAGGACCTTGGGATCGGCGGCGGCCGCTTCGAGAAAGTCGACCACCGTCCCGAACGATTCGTACGGATGGTGCAGCAGGACATCCCGCTCGCGCAAAAGGGCAAAGAGATCCCGCTGGCCCTGCACCTGCGGGCTGACCACCGGCGTGAAGGGAGGATCGCGCAGCTCGGGCGAGTGCTTGCCTTCGCACACGGCCATCAACCGCGTCGGGTTGATCGGGCCGTCCAGCAGGTACAGATCGTTGGGCGTGAGGCGCAGGTGGGAGAGCAGCTTGTCGCGAATCGAGGCCGGGCAATCCTTGTCCAGTTCGAGGCGGACGGCATCGCCCTTCCGGCGCTTGTGGAGTTGATTCTCGACCGCTTTCAGGAGATTGGCGGTCTCCTCTTCGTCCAGGTACAACTCGCTGTTGCGCGTCACCCGGAACGGCCAGCACCCGAGAATGCGCATCCCCGGGAAGATCTCTCCCAGATGGTAGCTGATGATATCCGCGAGAAAGAGAAAATCCTGCCGGGCATCGGGACGCGGCAGCTTGAGCAGCCGGGGGAGCGCGCGCGGCACGCGCACGACCGAGAGGTGCCGCAAGGTGCGCCCGCCCTTTTCCTGCGCGAGTTGCACCATCAGGTTCAGCGACTTGTTCGCGATATGCGGAAAGGGATGGGCCGGGTCGTTCGCCAGCGGCGTCAGGACCGGATGAACTTCGTTGTTATAAAAGGCTTCGACAAACCGGCGATCCTCGGGGCCGAGATCGGAGATTTTCAGAAACGAAATCTGCTGCGCCGCCAGCGCCGGCCGCAGCTCCTCCCGCCAGCACCGGTACTGATCGTCCACCAGCTTGTTCACCCGCTCGGTGATCGCGCGGAACGTTTCCCCCGGAGTCAGGCCGTCGGGGCCTGGCAGATCGCTGCCGCTCTCCATCTCCTGCTTCACCCCGGCCACGCGCACCTCGAAAAACTCGTCCAGATTCGAGCTGCAAATGCAGAAGAATTTGACCCGCTCGAGCAGCGGCGTCCGCGGATCGAGCGCCTGGTCGAGCACGCGCTGGTTGAATTCCAGCCAGCTCAGTTCACGGTTAAAAAATCGCGGGGCGACGGTGCGGGGCATAGACGCGCGAGGAGAGTAGCCGCCCCCGCCCCGGCGGCGAGCGCAAAGAATGTGACAACCGCGTGTCGAAAATCGAGCCGGTCAGCCAAGCGCGCGATAATGGCCATCCAGACCGCTCCCTGCGGCCGCCCATCCGCCCATCCTGTTCGATCGCCCAATCCCACTCAACCCGTTCATCCTGTCCGTTTTGTCCCTCTCCTCTCCGCGCTCTCCGCGCCCCCCGCGGCCCCCTCCTTCCCCCCCTGCGAACTCTGTGCCTTCTGTGATCTCTGTGTTAAGCCCTGCGCCTCGTCCACC